>NZ_LKDX01000006.1:0-144282 GCF_001401795.1 Pseudoalteromonas sp. P1-26
GGAGTGGCGGAATTGGTAGACGCGCTGGATTTAGGTTCCAGTAACTTCGGTTGTGAGAGTTCAAGTCTCTCCTTCCGCACCATGTTCTTAAGTAGAACTAAAACTCTTCAAGTTTAGCGTTGGGATATCGCCAAGCGGTAAGGCAGCAGGTTTTGATCCTGCCATTCCCAGGTTCAAATCCTGGTATCCCAGCCAACTACTTACTTCCCTTTCAAGTTTCAAGTTTCAAGTTTCAAGTTTCAAGTTTCAAGTTTCTCCAAAGTATATTCGGTAATTTTTAGCACAATTAGCACAAAAAAAACGGGCTAATTTTCATTACCCCGCTTCTTTATCTTTTGTACAATTAATTTTTTACGATTAACTTAATGTCCCGCTAATCGCATACTTTAAAACCCAGTTCTTTGCAGGGCCTGTGTTATTAGCAAGCTTTAAAAACTTACTGCGCACCCAGCTCAGTGGTTTAATCTCGTTTGAAAAACCAAAATAACATGCATCCATCATACTCATCATTAGTAAATTAGCGTGGCGGCGTTTTTTCTCGTAGCGTTTTAATAACGCTTGCTGACCAACATCAGGTTGATCTGCCAAAATATCTGCCAGTGCTACAACATCTTGAAACCCTAGGTTCACACCTTGCCCTGCGAGCGGGTTAATTGTGTGCGCCGAATCACCCACCAAAACTAAACGTCCGTGCGAGTAATCATTGGCATGTTGGCGTGCAAGTGGAAAAACAGCATGCTCAAGTAATTCAAAGTCACCCGGTAGTTCAGGAAAATGGTCAATGAGCTTTGCTTTGAGTTGCTCATTCGACAATTTTTGCCACTGCTTTAAAACTGCAGCATCGTGATAACAAATTAAATTAGCATAAGGCGCCTGCATCGGTAGAAACGCCACAGGCCCGGTTGGCGTAAATTGTTGCCACGTTTTTACCTGCTGCGGGGCATCTAATTTGATTAACACGCCCATGCAATGCTGGCCATATTGCCAACCCGTTACACCTAAACCAGCTTTAGTTCGCAATTGTGACTGTCCACCATCTGCAGCAACAACTAAATCAGCGGTATATTGAGTATCGCCATAATGTAAGGTGATTGAATCAGCCGTCTGAGTAATATCCGTGATGGCAGATAACTGCTCTATCACTTCGATGTTGTACTTGGCGAATTGCTGCCAAAGACTTGCTTGAATTAAATTATTTTCGATTAAATGACCTAAATGCGTTTCGCCAATCTCATGGCTATCAAACAATAAATTCTCGCCTTGTTGCTGGTAGGCCTCTAATTGTTGATAGGGTGCGATACGATTTTGTCTTAGTAACGGCATTGCACCAAGCTCATCAAGTAAATTCTCTGAAAAACGATTAATAGCCGAAATGCGAATATCTACCTTATCTGAGCTTAAAATTTGATCAGCATCGATAAGGTGCTTTTCAATAACGGTGACATCCCTACCCTGCTTGGCCAGTTTTACAGCAGTAGCAGCACCTACCATGCCGCCACCGACAACAATTACCTTATTTTTATTCATTTAATATTCGCTCATTTGGCTATTTAAATACGGGATAAATTGTAACTTAATTCAATATTGCGTGTCAGTGCATTTACTGCTTATGAATTTCAAAACAGTGACTTGTTTGATTTCACACCACAAAGATAAAAACTATACTTGGATCTGTGCGGGTATCCAGCTAAAATACGCGTCCTTTAAGTCGGCATACTTGCCACTTAATCCTGTTTCTAACACATTTTTGTGTCACTACCGAATTGAAAACGAGGCTATATTTCAATGAGTAAAAAGCTGCATATTAAAACCTGGGGTTGTCAGATGAACGAGTACGACTCTCAGAAAATGGCTGATCTACTAGATGCGACTAACGGCTATCAGTTAACTGAAGAAGCTGAAGACGCTGACGTGATCTTACTCAATACCTGTTCAATCCGTGAAAAGGCACAAGAGAAAGTATTCCATCAGCTTGGCCGTTGGAAACTATTAAAAGACGACAAACCTGAGTTAATCATTGGTGTTGGTGGCTGTGTTGCATCGCAAGAAGGTGACTCAATTCGTCAACGTGCGCCGTTTGTTGATGTAATCTTTGGCCCGCAAACATTACACCGCTTACCTGAAATGATTAAGCAAGTGCAAAGTGGCGACAGCAGCTCGGTAGTTGACGTTTCATTCCCTGAGATTGAAAAGTTCGACCGTTTACCTGAGCCAAAAGCGGAAGGCCCAACTGCGTTTGTATCAATTATGGAAGGTTGCTCTAAATACTGTACATTCTGCGTAGTTCCTTATACGCGTGGTGAAGAAGTAAGCCGTCCACTTGATGATGTATTACTTGAAGTTGCCCAACTTGCAGAGCAAGGTGTTCGCGAAGTAAACCTACTTGGTCAAAACGTAAATGCGTATCGCGGTGAAACTCACGACGGTGAAATTTGTTACTTCTCTGACCTACTACGTTATGTCGCTGCGATTGACGGTATTGACCGTATTCGTTACACCACATCGCACCCTGTAGAATTTACGCCAGATATTATTGATGCGTATGCAGACGTACCTGAGCTTGTTGACCACCTACACTTACCAGTGCAAAGTGGTTCAGACCGTGTTCTTAACCTTATGAAGCGTGGTCACACTGCACTCGAGTACAAGTCTACAATTCGTAAGTTACGTAAAATTCGCCCTAACCTAAGCATGTCTTCAGACTTCATCATTGGTTTCCCTGGCGAAAGCAAAGCGGACTTTGAAGCAACTATGAACCTTATCAATGATATTGGCTTTGATATGAGCTTTAGCTTCATCTACAGTGCGCGCCCTGGTACGCCTGCTGCTGATTTACCAGATGACGTAACAGAGCAAGAGAAAAAAGAACGTTTATACATTCTGCAAAACCGTATCACGCAAATGGCGCAGCAAATCAGCCGCCAAATGTTTGATACCGAACAGCGTATCCTAGTTGAAGGTCCTTCTAAGAAGAACCCAATGGAATTACGTGGCCGTACTGAGAACAACCGAGTGGTTAACTTTGAAGGCCCTCACTCAGTGATCGGTCAATTCGTTGATGTACGTATTACAGAAGCATTGCCAAACTCTTTACGTGGTGAATTAATTCGTACAGAATCAGAAATGAACTTACGCCGTGATGTGGCACCTTCAGCTATTTTAAATAAAGCTGCTGAAGCTGAGGCCGCTACGGCCCCTAACGAAATTGGCGTTGCTACTTTCGTACCTTAGGGTGACACTTGGTGCAGGCACAGCCTGCACCCATCAATAGGAAGCAATTTTGAGTAATCAGTTAAAAACATTAGAGATTTATTTAGAACCCGCCGACAACAAACGCCTTTCATCTTTATGTGGTCCGTTTGACGAAAACATTAAGCAAATTGAACGCCGCCTTGGTGTTGAGATTGCACATCGTGATAATTTCTTCAGAGTAACCGGTAAACTGCACCTTGCAGCTGCGGCTGTTGAGATACTAAAAAACCTCTATATTGAAACTCAACCTATTCGCGGCCTGATTGGCGAGATTGAACCTGAAGCCGTACATTTGGCAATTAGCGAATCAAATGCGCTAGAGCAAGATGAAAACCCAGGTGTATATGGCAAAGACATGGTGATTAAAACTCGCCGTGGCGTTATTAAACCACGCAATGATAATCAAGGCGTGTATGTTGCAAATATTTTGCATCACGATATTACCTTTGGTATTGGCCCTGCTGGTACAGGTAAAACTTATTTAGCGGTTGCTGCAGCCGTTGATGCCTTAGAGCGTCAAGAAATTCGCCGTATTTTGTTAACTCGTCCTGCGGTTGAAGCAGGTGAAAAGCTAGGCTTTTTACCGGGTGACTTAAGCCAAAAAATCGACCCGTATTTACGCCCTTTATACGATGCATTATTTGAAATGCTGGGTTTTGAACGAGTTGAAAAGCTAATTGAGAAAAATGTGATTGAAGTCGCGCCCCTTGCCTACATGCGTGGTCGTACGCTAAATGACGCGTTTATTATTCTCGATGAAAGCCAAAATACCACAGCAGAACAAATGAAAATGTTCTTAACTCGTATTGGTTTTAATTCAAAGGCGGTGATCACGGGTGATATTACACAAGTCGATTTACCGCGCGGTGCCCGCTCAGGCCTACGTCATGCCATCGAAGTATTAAACGGTGTCGATGAAATTAGCTTTAACTTCTTCCAATCACACGATGTGGTTCGCCACCCAGTTGTTGCCCGTATCGTTGAAGCTTATGAGCGTAACGATGAAGCAGAACGTTTAAAACGTGCAGAGAAGCAACGTCTGAAAGAAGCACAAGCAAACCAACAAGAAGCAAACTCGTGACCGAATTAGATTTACAAATAGCCTGTGAGTTTGACGACTTACCAAGCTTTGAACAATTCCAGCTATGGGCTGACAAAGCCCTTAGCAACTACCGTGAAGATGCAGAGCTGACTATAGTGGTCAGCGATGAAGCACAAAGCCAGCAGCTCAACAATGATTACCGCGGCAAAGATAAACCGACTAATGTCTTATCTTTTCCATTTGAAGCACCACCGGGCATTGAGTTACCTTTAGTAGGTGATTTAATCATTTGTCCGGCTATTGTTTTAGCCGAATCAATTGAGCAAGAAAAAACCTTTCACGACCATTTTGCCCATATGGTTATCCATGGATGCTTGCATTTACTTGGATTTGACCATATAAAGGACGAAGATGCACTTGAAATGGAAAGCATTGAAAAGCAATTACTTGCCGATCTGAACATCGCTGACCCATATCGAGACGATATTTAAATTAACGGAGCAATTAGACGCAATGAGCGACGACAACTCGCAAACTAGCCAGGGTTCTTCTGGCAAAACGTGGCTGGGCCGCATAGCCCAAATGTTGCAAGGGGAACCCCAGAATAGAGAAGAGCTGGTAGAAGTAATTGCCGATGCGCAAGAACGCGACCTTATCGACCCTGAAACCAAAGATATGATTGAAGGGGTGCTAGGTGTATCAGAGCTAAAAGTGCGGGACATCATGATCCCACGCTCGCAAATGGTAACCTTAGAGGTTGATACACCATTAGAAGAGCTATTACCTATGATGGTTGATTCAACACATTCACGTTTTCCTGTGGTATGTGAAGACAAAGACCATGTTGAAGGTATTTTATTAGCAAAAGATTTATTACCACTGATCATCAACAAAGATGAGCAACTGCCTTCTTTACGTGAATATTTGCGTCCTGCAGTTGTAGTGCCTGAAAGTAAACGTGTAGACACGCTGCTTAATGAGTTCCGTCAACAACGTTACCACATGGCGATTGTTATTGATGAGTATGGTGGTGTGTCTGGTCTTGTCACTATCGAAGATATCCTTGAAATCATCGTGGGTGAAATCGAAGACGAGCACGATGAAAGTGAAGACCTACAAGATATTCGCCAAGTTGCAAAACACGTTTACGCTGTGCAAGCGCTGACTGAAGTTGATGACTTTAATGAGTATTTTAAAACTGGTTACAGCACCTCAGATGCTGACACCATAGGTGGTATTGTTTTACATGCATTTGGCCACATGCCAAGCCGTGGTGAAACAATCGAGGTAGAAGGCTTACAATTTAAAGTCACTAACGCAGATAACCGCCGTATCTTACAATTGCAAGTCACCATTCCAAAGGCTGATGATAACGACAGTGAAGAAACTGCTAACTAACCTAAGTCACCTTGCAAAAGATAAAAAAGCCTGGCTCGCACTTGTTGCGGGCCTCTTTTTAACCTTAAGTTACGCACCCTATAACCTATGGTTTATAACTTTTCTTTCCCTTGGTGCTCTACTCTACTGCATTAACCCTCTCGCAAACGGTAAATTAGCCGCTAAACAAAGTGCTAAATATGGCTTTATATTTGGTTTAGGTTGGTTTGGTGCAGGTATAAGTTGGGTGCATGTATCAATAGCGACCTTTGGTGGCATGCCATTAATTGCTTCAATTTCGTTAATGGTGCTGCTTTGTGCTTATTTAGCCCTTTATCCTGCATTAGCTACTTGGCTGGCAACACGCCTTGCTAAAGGCCCATATAGCTTTATATATTGGTTCCTCGCCGCTATCGCAATCACAGAACACTTACGTGGCACATTACTAACAGGCTTTCCGTGGCTTAGCTTTGGTTACACGCAAACAGACAGTCCACTTAATTTTTTAGCCCCGGTAATTGGCGAGTTTGGGATTACGCTTGTATGTATGTTAATTGCGTTTGCTTTATATCGCACAGCTTACAAAGATGGCAAACCACTTATCGCCTCTGTAACCTTATTAGCTGGCTTATATACGATAGCAAGCAGCAGCCAGCTACACTACCAAGACAAAACCATTAAAACTGTACTGGTGCAGGGCAATATTAAACAGCATCTTCGCTTTGAGCCGTCTGAGTTTTGGACGACTATGAGCAAATACCAAGATATGACTCGCTTACATTGGAATGCTGATTTAATTGTTTGGCCAGAAGCTGCTGTGCCGGAGCTTGAAGCATTATCAACCGAGTATTTAACAGGCCTTGATAGTGCCGCAACCTTTAATGACACCGCGCTTATTACTGGTATCGTTGATTATCAATACGACACGCGTAACATTTTTAATACTTTAATAGTGCTTGGTAAAAAAGAACACGATGACAGTGAAGGCCACTATCAATATTTAGGTAAAAACCGCTATCAAAAGCATCAGTTATTACCTATTGGTGAATTTGTGCCGTTTCAGGACTTCTTGCGCCCAATTGCGCCACTGTTTGATTTACCTATGTCATCCTTTACCCGTGGTGATGAAGTACAAAACAATTTACGCGCAAATGGCTTAAATATTTTACCGGCTATTTGCTATGAAATTGCTTTTTCTGAGTTGGTTCGCGGAAATTATCACAGTGACTCCGATATTTTATTCACGGTGAGTAACGATGCGTGGTTCGGTGACTCACATGGCCCGCATCAGCACATGCAAATAGCGCGTATGCGCGCCCTAGAGTTACAGCGCCCACTAATTCGTGTTACTAATAATGGTATTAGCGCCGTTTACGACCCTATCGCTCAATCACAATTAGCTATGCCACAATTTAAAGCTGATGTACTTGAGGCCAATATCACTTTAATCAAAGGCGATAGTATCTATAGTCAATATGGCAATTGGCCAGTATGGGCGGTAGTGATATTACTCGGTACTGTTGGTGTGCTTGCTAGGATTAAAAATAACAAATAAAAGTTTAGACGACAGTTAAAGAGTGGTAACTCCACTCTCTAACTTATAACGCTAGCATTGATAAGTGTATATTTTTTTATTTCCCTTCGTTTTGGTTTCCACAACTCGGCAACTAACTCCTCCGTCTAGTGAGCTGGAGTATCTTTCAAACTTGGCGTGTTCATTTCTTTCGCTCTCATTTTTATCTTCGTTCTTAGCATTTGCGAATATAAAATCATGACCACTAATTTCGTCTTGGTTCAAAGGAATTGAGTTTTTAAATCCATCCCGCCCACCTAAAATATTAAATGACTTAATTACTGGGTTTAGTGTTACGCTAACAAAACCATTTAGGCTTTTAGCCAAATCATCACTATAAAAGTTTATACGAACATATAGCTTTAACTTATTCATATTCGGAAATTTAATTGTTCCCTTAGTTGGTAATAATATTTTTGTTAAAGCTAATGTCTCACCCGCAAAATAAAAGTCATAAACATCATTTCTAAAATAACTGGCAAGCAAAAAGTCATAGGGACTTCCCTTGACTTCAATCCCCTTTCCTATCGGAGAATTATCATTTACATTGGAATTAGTATACTTAGGAGTCGATATATTACGTTGAGTACTTTGCGCATTTTTAAGCATACTCTTTTCAGAAGCACGCGTTATTACACGTACTAACTCTTTGCGGTATTCATAGAGAAGGTCTAAATCAAAAGCTTCATCATTACTAAGCTCAGACAAAGAAACACTAACTACTGGCTCACCATAACGATCTTCAATGTAGTTAGTATCATATTTTAATGCTGTTTCATTAATCATATCGGCCACAATGACAGCTTTAGTACCAGAGTTAACGCTTAGCCTTGCAACCTTGTCTTTTTGACTTTGAGAGCAATTATTGCAGATTTCAACTTCTGCCTGACCAAAAGCAGGCAAGGATATTCCCGAAAAAATAATAAACAATAATATAAGTTTGTACATTCAAAAATCCTTTTATTAATGCAACTTTAAAATAACCAAAATACAAGAAACAACCTAATTTTCTGAAGGTTTTCTATGGGCTATAGAAGTTCATTTTAAAAAATGAGAAGAGGCTTTACTGCTTCAGTATAAATAAATACCCCAAAAGGGTACTATAGAACTTGTACAGCGACCGAACAATTTTGTCAACGCAAGATTAACTAGTTATTACACTGCAACGTGCATGTTCGAAAGAGCAAATTACTTTAAAAGTCTCAGCTACTTTACATTCAATAATGTTTGCATTGAGGTAAATCTGTTCAACTACTTTAGCAGGCAATTAAAAAAGGCTTCATGATGAAGCCTTTTTAACATTTTAAGATTCTATCTTAATCAACTCTACATCAAATATAAGTAGCGAGCCTGCTGGAATGCTGCCGACGCGTTTACGGCCGTAAGCAAGCTGAGGCGGGATATAAAAGGTAAACTTATCCCCTTCGTTCATTAGCTGTAAGCCCTCTGTCCAACCTGCAATGACTTGATTTAAACCAAAACTGATTGGTGAGTTTCTTACCACTGAGCTGTCAAAAACACTGCCATCCATGAGCGTGCCATGATAGTGAACCTTTACTTTACTAGTTGCACTTGGCTTTGTGTCATTACCTGAACTTTGCTCAATTTTGTATTGCAGCCCAGATGCGGTTTCATGAACATCATCGGCTTTACTGTTATTTGCTAAAAAGTCCGCGGCGAGCTTTTCATTTTCAAGGGCTTGTAGTTTCGCCTTTTTACTGTTTTTAAAAATTAAAAAACAAAAAATACCAATGATCAGTAAAAGTATTAAATTAATCATTCTGCGTCCTTCTCATCATCATTGTCACCATTTACGATATCTGCAATATTGGCAAGCCTTGCTAACGCAAGTGCATTAATAGAGCCTTCGGGATAACCTTCTGCGGTCATTTCACCTGCGTCTTTATCCATTAATAAACTCAGTGCTTGATCAACCGTTTCAACGGCATAAATATTAAAGCGCCCTTTTTCAACCGCATCGAGTACTTCGTCATCAAGCACTAAATTAACTTGGTTAGATTTAGGAATAATCACCCCTTGCTCACCGGTTAAGCCACGCATTTTACAAAGCTTGAAGAAGCCTTCTATTTTCTCGTTTACGCCACCAATTGATTGCACATCACCATGCTGGTTAATCGACCCCGTCAGTGCAATAGATTGGCTAATAGGTAAGTTCGTAATGGCTGATACAAGCGCGCACAGCTCTGCTAATGAGGCGCTATCACCGTCGATATAGCCATAGCTTTGCTCTATTGCGATATTGGCACTGAGCGTTAGACTAAATTGCTGAGCATACTTATTTCCTAAGTAACCGGTTAATAGCATCACTCCTTTTGAGTGAATGGCTTTACCCAGCTCGGCTTCACGTTCAACGTCAATAACGCCATCTGCACCTGCGTACACAGTGGCTGTAATGCGTGCTGGTGTGCCAAATGAGGTATCGCCAATATGCAGCACAGTTAAGCCATTTACTTTGCCCACTGCGTGACCTTCGGTTGCAATTAAAATTTGTCCTTCTTTGATATCACTCAGCATGGTTTCTGAAATTTGCCCTGTACGGTATTGCTTACCAACAATGGCTTCATCTATGTGATGAGCATCAATCACGGTTTGGCCATCTTGTTTGGCATAAAAACTGGCTTCAGCCACTAACTCTAATACATCAGCAAAACGAGCTGAGAGCTTGTTGTGGTGCTCAGCTTGGCGATAACTAAACTTTAATAACCTCGCCATTGCCGCTTCATTTACGGTGCAGTTGAGTGTTTGCTGACAATACTCTGTTACCTTGGTAATGAACTGATATTGTAGTTTATCGCTACTTGGCAAATAGTAATCAAAATCAGCAAGGACACGGAATAACTCTGCAAACTCTTCGTCATATTCACCTATGGTGTAGTAAAGGTCGCGAGAGCCTAGCAGCACTATTTTTACATCAAGAGGAATAAGCTGCGGACGTAACGTGAAGCTGCTTCCCACAGAGCTGTCTTGATAGGGTAAGTCGTTTTTGATTTGATGCGTTTTTAAAGAAAGCTTAAGGCCATCCCACACTTGTGGATTCGCCATGACTTTTTCAGCATCCATAATCAAGTAGCCACCATTAGCACGATGCAGTGCACCTGGCTGAATTGAGCGGTAACTGGTGATAAGCGAGCCTTGTGAGGTTGCATATTCAATTTTGCCGAAAATATTGCCAAAAGTCGGGTTTGGCTCATACACCACAGGGGCTGCATCGCCCTCTTTGTATTCGACTAGAATATTTGGTGCAAAGAAGTCTGTGAGCATCCCTTTACGGTCAAAGTCTTCTTTGTTTTCGTCGTTTTCATCATCGTCAAGCCATTCAAGTACCGCATCAATGATTTCTTCACGAATGTCTTTTAAATAACGTAATACACCAATGTGCGTAGCGTATTTATGTTCAAGGGCTTTAATGAGTGGCTTAGTGGCAAGCTCAGCAGTTGATTTTTTAAGGTTACGCAGTTTTTCAGATGACTCTCGTTTCCAGCGAGGAAGCTCAATTAATGCTTCGATTAACGCGTCTTCAAGCTTTTCGATAACCTCATAAAATTCAATACGCAGTGGCTCATCAAGGGCTGCAAATTCACTGTCGCTCAGTTGTTTACCATTCACTAAAGGCGCAAATCCCACAACACCATTTTCTTCAATCAATGCCACACTTTGCTCAAGTGCTGCAATTTCAACAGCAGTAATTGCCGCATCGTAAGTATCGGTAAACTCACGGTCGATTGACTTTTTCTTGCGCTGATAACCCGGGTTATCAAAAGCCGCTGGGAATGTATCGAGTACTTCGTCGATAAATGAGTCTATATCGTCAGCTAACTGCTTTGATTGACCCGCTTGCATGAATAACGCGATTGGCTCGCGGTGGTCATCATAGTTGTTAACATACAACCACTCATTAGGCGTTGGGCGGTCTTTTGAATGGGCTGTGAGTTTGTCTTTTACTAAGGTGTAACGACCATGAGCCGCTTCACCCATCACATAAACATTGTAACCCGGTAATTCCATTCCGAGTGAAAAGTCGAGGGCACTTTGTGCACGTTGTTGACCAATAAATGGCAACGCTTCTGGATATGGGTTTTGCATACAAGTCGCAACATGACTTGCGGCAATTTTAGGCGCTAACGCAGAAATAGGTAGAGGGATTAGTTTTTTTGTCATTCTAACTTCTTATTTCCCAGTCTTGACTGGGCATTATAGGTAACGCCCAGCACAAGCCTGCGTCACTGATTAAGGTTGTAATGCCTTACGGCGAAAATAAATACCGCCACATTCAGTACAAGGAGTAATTTGCGTAGCATGGTAAACATCGTAACTATGCTGACAATTTTTACATACTAATGTGCCCATGGCTATCCATTCTCCCTCTTGATAAACACCATTATGTTGAAAATCTTGGTTTAAGGCTTGCCATTCGAGCTGGGTTTTATCTTCAATGTGCGATAACTCATACCAAAGCGATTCTTTAAGCTCTAGCCATGCGAGTGAATCATAGTGACTGTCGTTTTCTTTAATGTGGTCGATATCGCGTTGTAGATAGTCACGATACTGATTGAGCTTTTCTTGCCCTAAGTCTTTAAGTGCTTGCTCTGACTCAACAAATTTTTCCATTGCATCTTTTAGCTCATGATCTTTTACGTCTTTAAGCCATGCACTTAAATCGCTAAGCCAAGATTTATAATCTGCCATCGTTTACTCCTTCAAAAATGATGAAAAATCAACCGTTATTCTAGTAGAGTATAGGTTAACCTGCCCTGAAAATATATTTCCTTGGAAAATTAACAAAAGCGCCTATTTGCCGCTGTGATTAGCATGTATTTTGGGTTATCCTTATCGACAATTTTTTATTAATTTGCAAGAAGTCTGGAATCGTAGATGCAAGAGCAATATAACCCGCAAGACATTGAGTCAAAAGTACAAGCCTACTGGGAAGAAAACCAAGTATTTAAAGTCACTGAAGATGAGAGCAAAGAAAAGTATTACTGCCTATCTATGTTCCCATACCCAAGCGGCCGACTCCACATGGGTCACGTTCGTAACTACACCATTGGTGACGTAGTATCACGCTTCCAACGCTTGCAAGGCAAAAACGTAATGCAACCTATGGGTTGGGATGCGTTTGGTCTACCTGCTGAAAATGCGGCAATCAAAAATAACACAGCCCCTGCTAAGTGGACTTACGAAAACATCGATTACATGCGCGACCAATTAAAGCAATTAGGCTTTGGTTACGACTGGGATCGTGAAATCGCAACATGTCACCCAGAATACTACAAGTGGGAACAGTGGTTCTTCACTAAGCTTTACGAAAAAGGCTTAGTATACAAAAAGATGTCAACAGTAAACTGGGATCCAGTTGACCAAACTGTACTTGCTAACGAACAAGTTATTGATGGTCGTGGTTGGCGTTCAGGTGCCATTGTTGAGCAAAAAGAAATTCCACAATGGTTCATCAAAATCACTGATTACGCACAAGAGCTACTAGACGATTTAGATAAGCTTGATCACTGGCCTGAGCAAGTTAAAACCATGCAGCGCAACTGGATTGGTCGCTCTGAAGGTTTAGAAATCGAATTTAAGCGTGCTGATAACGAAGATACATTCAGTGTTTATACAACACGCCCAGATACCTTTATGGGTGTGACGTACGTAGCTGTTGCTGCAGGTCACCCAATTGCACAAGAAGCCGCTAAAAACAGCGACGCTGTAGCTATGTTTGTTGATGAGTGTAAAAACACGAAAATCGCTGAAGCAGACATGGCAACCATGGACAAAAAAGGCATTGCAACTGGCTTTTATGCAATTCACCCATTAACAGGTAAGCAAGTACCAATTTGGGTTGCTAACTTTGTATTAATGGATTACGGCTCAGGCGCAGTTATGGCTGTTCCTGCACATGACCAACGTGACTACGAGTTCGCATCAGCTTATGGCCTTGAAATTGCCCAAGTTATCGCACCAGCTGCAGGTTCTGAAGAAACGGTTGATTTAGACAACCAAGCATTCACTGAAAAAGGCGTGTTAGTTAACTCGGGTGAGTTCGATGGTCTTGAGTTTGAAGCAGCGTTTAATGCCGTTGCAGACAAACTAGAAGCGCTTGGTGTAGGTGAGCGTAAAGTTAATTTCCGTCTACGTGACTGGGGTGTTAGCCGTCAGCGTTACTGGGGTTCTCCAATTCCAATGCTTAGCGACGAAAATGGTGATGAGCTTGCAGCAACAGAAGACATGCTACCAGTTCGCTTACCAGAAGACGTAGTTATGAATGGTGTGACTTCACCAATCAAAGCTGATCCTGAGTGGGCTAAAACAACAGTAAATGGCGCGCCGGCATTCCACGAAACAGATACCTTCGATACCTTCATGGAGTCGTCTTGGTACTACGCTCGTTACTGTAGCCCACGTTTTGACGAAGGCATGATCGAGCCAGGTGCTGCAAATTACTGGTTACCAGTAAACCAATACATTGGTGGTATTGAGCATGCGATCTTGCACTTACTTTACTCGCGTTTCTTCCACAAACTATTACGTGACTTTGGTTTAGTAAACTCAGATGAGCCATTTGAGCGCTTATTATGTCAAGGCATGGTACTAGCTGATACTTTCTATCGTAAAGATGAGAAAGGCGGTGATATCTGGATTTCGCCAACTGATGTACAAACTGAAACAGACGACAAAGGTCGTGTTGTTAAAGCGTGGCACAAAGAAGATGGCGAGCCGGTATTCTCTGCGGGCATGAGCAAAATGTCGAAATCGAAAAACAACGGTATCGACCCACAACAAGTTATTGCCGAATACGGTGCAGATACAGTTCGTTTATTCATGATGTTTACAGCGCCACCAGAGCAAACTCTTGAATGGTCTGATTCAGGTGTTGAAGGTGCAATGCGTTTCTTAAAACGTATTTGGAAATACGCTGTTGATGTAGAAACAGTAGGCTACCAAGCGCTTGATAAATCAGCATTAAACAACGACCAAAAAGTTCTTCGTCGTGAACTTCATAAAGCAATTGCAAAAGTGACTGATGACGTTGAACGTCGTCAAACATTCAACACTGCAATCGCTGCTATCATGGAAATCTCGAACAAGTTACTTAAAGCACCACTTGCTGATAAACAAGATGTGGCAATTGCTAACGAAGCACTTGAAGCATTACTTATCATGCTTGCGCCTATCACACCGCACATGTGTCACCAGTTATGGCAAGACCTTGGCAAAGAAGGCGACATCTTAGATGCAGCATGGCCAACAGTTGATGAGTCAGCACTTGTTGAAGATGAGAAGCTAATCATTGTACAAGTTAACGGCAAGCTACGTGCTAAGTTAACAGTGCCTGCAGATGCAACCAAAGAGCAAGTTGAAGCATTGGCATTTGCTGAAGAAAATGTGACTAAGTTCACTGAAGGCGCGACTATCCGTAAAGTAATTTACGTACCTGGCAAACTACTTAACGTGGTTGCTAACTAAGATGGCAGCGCTTCAAGCACTGAAAAACGGACTAGCCCTTGCGCTAGTCTGTTTACTGCTGACAAGTTGTGGCTTTCACTTAAAGAAAGCCTCTAACTTGCCTGACGACTTGAAAGTACTCACCCTTGTTGGTGATGATGAAAAGTCAGCCTTATTCGAATTAGTCGAAAAAGAACTGATTGCGAGTAAAGTTGAGCTTAACCAAGTTGGTAAACACCCTGAGTTAAAGATTCACAAAGACCGCTTAGAGCGTCAAATCTTGTCATTATTTGATAATGGTCAGGTTGCTGAATATGAACTTGCCTATAGCGTAAGCTATACCCTCAAGCGCCCTGGACAAAAAGCGATTAATCAAAGCTTTGAATTGTATCGTAACTACCAAGACGACCCAGACAATGCCCTTGCAAAAGCAAAAGAGCTTGATTTGCTATTAGGCGAAATTCGTAAGCAAGCGAGTCGTCGTATTGTTCGTGAGTTATCACAACTGTAATGCGTTGTTATGCAAACCAGCTTCCTAGCCAGTTAAAAAAAGGCCTCGCGCCTTTTTACATGGTGTTTGGTGAAGAGCCTTATCAAATTGCTCAGTGCATCTTGCAAATTCGTCAAGCAGCTAAACAGCAAGGCTTTGACGAAGTCATTAAATTTACCTTAATGCCGGGTTTTGATTGGCAAGAAATTGTTGCTCAATACCAAAGTATGTCACTGTTCAGCGCTCGTACCTTCATTGAGTTCGATTTAAACGAGCAAAAACCAGGTACGCAAGGCAGTCAAATCTTTAAGCAGCTTGTTGAGCTTGCTAATCCCGATACTATTTTGGTTTTAAAAGGTGCCAAAGCCAGCCAAGATATTCAGCGCAGTGCTTGGTTTAAAGCCCTCGATAAGCAAGGCTTATTTGTTCCTTGTTACCCATTAACAGGTAATCACCTGAGCCGCTGGTTAGATGAACAGTGCTATCGTTTAAACTTAAACCTTCATAACAACGCGAAACAAAGCTTAATTGATGCCACTGAAGGAAATTTACTTGCCTGTCATCAAGAGTTAGAAAAGCTATCTTTGCTTTATGGTAGTGAGCTAATTGACCAACAAGCTGTGATGCAAGGGCTACTAAATCAGTCAAAGTTTGATATTTTTGATTTGAGTGATGCTTTATTAAATGGCCACGCCGAACAAGCGGTTAAAGTAATGACTAAGCTGGCTGCCGATAACACTGAAGCCATGAGTATTTTTTGGGCCATCAATAAAGAAGCAGCTAACTTACTGGCAATGCAACACGGGCGCTTGAATGGTGCCAATATGGCTGATTTATACAAAAAGTATAATATTTGGAAAAACCAACAAGCTGTTGTACAACAGGCCTTAAACCGCTTGAACATCCAAGTACTCGAACAAATTACCAAACAATTAGCTCAGTTTGATGCTGCATATAAACAAGGCAACCTTGTAGCCCCTTACCAAGCATTAATGCAAATATGCTTAGCGTTTTGCCAACCAGTGGCGATACCTTTACCTTGCCACCCGGTCTTTGACTAAGAGTAACAATTCATGATTGCTATTTTTGGTGGCACCTTTGATCCAATTCACTTAGGTCATATTAATATGGCCCAGCAGTGTGTTCAGCAGTGCCAACTCGATACCCTTTACTTCATGCCTTGCGCTATTCCTGCCCATAAAGCCAAGCCAGGAATAAGTGATGAGCATCGCATTAATATGCTAAAACTTGCGATTGACAACAATCCGCATTTTGCTATCGATTACCGTGAGCTAAACCGAGAAGGTGCGTCTTATTCTTTGTTGAGTTTAGAAGAGCTTCGTGCAGAAAACCCAGCAGCGCCAATTATGTTTTTAATCGGCATGGACTCATTCAATAGCCTAGATAAATGGTTTAAATGGCAAGAGATTGTCAAACTTTGTCATATCGTCGTGTACCAGCGCCCGGGGCAGCACTGCCAAGTATCTGGTGAACTTGCAGCTTATAAAGAGAATGCCGTAACAGAGCAACTTAGCCAGCTACAACAAGCCCCTGCAGGTAAGTTATTCTTTTTAAATGGCTTACAAGTTAATGCCGCCTCAAGCGAAATCAGAAAAAAGCTGCATTTAAATAATGATATAGCGGAACTTTTACCTACCAATGTAAGTCAATACATTGCGCAGCATCATCTTTACCAAACAGATGAATAAATACTGCCTGCGTGATAAAATAACAAATTAAGATTATTTATTTTTGAGAAAACACTTTGGATTCTAAACAACTACTCGCATTTGCCCTTGATAAAGTCGACGATATGAAAGCCCGTGATGTGGTACAGCTTGATGTTCGTGGTAAGTCTGACATTACTGATTACATGTTAGTGTGCTCAGGTAACTCTAAACGCCATGTACAATCGATTGCTGATCACGTTGCTAAAGAAGCACGCCATGCAGGTGAAGAGCCTCTCGGATACGAAGGCCAAAACGAAGGCGAATGGGTGCTGGTAGACCTAGGTGATGTGGTAGTGCATGTAATGCAAGACCAATCTCGCGACTTCTATGATCTAGAGAAACTTTGGGGCTAACCCTTAGCAAGGACATAGGTAACCATTTTGAAAATACAATTGATTGCTGTTGGCACCAAAATGCCAGCATGGGTTGAAACCGGATTCACAGAATATCAACGTCGCTTCCCACGTGATATGCCCCTTGAGCTAATTGAAATCCCCGCAGGTAAACGTGGTAAAAATGCGGATATCAAACGTATTTTACAACTTGAAGGCGAAAAGACCCTTGCTGCTATTCCTAAAGGCAACCGCATTGTGACGCTAGAGGTCACCGGTAAGCCAATGGATACCCATCAGCTGGCAAAAAGTATGGAAAAATGGCAGCTTGATGGTCGCGATGTCAGCTTATTGATCGGCGGACCAGAAGGTTTAGCACCTGAGTGTATTGCAGCGTCTGAGCAAAAGTGGTCATTATCAAACCTGACACTACCGCACCCTCTAGTGCGTATTATTGTTGCAGAAAGCCTATACCGAGGCTGGAGCTTGAATAACAACCACCCTTATCATCGCGAGTAGTAAAGCCAATGCGAAAACACAGACCCACGATTCGAGACCACTCGGCTGAGGCAAACTTATTTGCTCGCCGAGCATTTGTGGGTTTTGTGTTTGTTACACTGTTAATTGGTGTGTTGTTATCTAACCTATACAACATCCAAGTTATCGAACATCAAGACTACCAGACACGTTCGAACGATAACCGCATCAAAGTTATTCCAATTGCCCCTAACCGTGGGCTTATTTACGACAGAAATGGCGTATTACTGGCTGAAAACAAGCCAGTTTATAATTTAGAAGTCATACCCGAGGAAGTTGATAACCTTGAAGAGGCACTGAGCGAAGTTGAAAAAGTTATCGAAATAACTGAGCAACAAAAAGCTGACTTTCTAGATGACATTAAGCACAATCGCCGCTTTAAAAGCCAAGTATTAAAAGCCCGTTTAGACGAAACCGAAGTTGCAAAGTTCTCGGTTAATCAGCATAAGTTTCCAGGCTTTAGTATCGAAGCACGTTTGGCTCGCTATTACCCTTATGGTGATACCCTTACCCATGCCTTAGGTTATGTTGCCAAACTTAACAAAAAAGAACTCACCAAACTTGAAGCAGAAGACCAAGCAACCAACTACCGTGCAACGCACGACATTGGTAAGCTCGGTATCGAAAAGTATTACGAAGAACTTCTTCATGGTGTGGTTGGTTCGCAGCGCGTTGAAGTGAATAACCGTGGCCGAGTTATCCGTACTTTAAGCCTCACGCCACCTGAGCCAGGTCACGACTTAGTACTTACTTTGGATATTGGCCTGCAACAAATTGCTCAACATGCCTTAAAAGATATGCGTGGTGCCATTGTAGTGCTTGATGCTAAAGATGGCGGCGTTTTAGCACTCTACTCTAACCCAAGTTATGACCCGAATTTATTTGTTCATGGTATCAGCAGCACAGATTATAAAAAGTTGTTAAACCCAGACCGACCGCTAATTAACCGTACCACGCAAGGGCGTTATGCACCTGCCTCTACAGTTAAACCTCATATGTCAATTCTTGCCCTTGAAGAAGGACTGGTAACAGAGCAAACACAAATTTGGGATCCGGGCTTTTTCCAAATTCCTAATGTGGAGCACAAATGGCGTGACTGGAAACGTTGGGGCCATGGTCATGTTGATGTTTATCGTGCTATTGAAGAATCATGCGATACCTATTTTTACGATGTTGCTTACCGTTTAGGGATCACCAAAATCAGTGACTTTATGACGCAGTTTGGCTTTGGCGAGCTCTCTGGAATCGATATTCACGAAGAAACATCTGCCATTATGCCATCGCGAGAGTGGAAAGAAGCCCGCTTTAGAGAGTCATGGTGGCGCGGCGACACCATTTCAGTGGGTATCGGGCAAGGTTATTGGACCGCAACACCAATGCAAATAGCTAATGCTACCAACATATTAGTGAACCGCGGGCTCGATCATCCTCCGCACCTTGTACAAGTCGCTAAAAAAGAAAACGAAGTAACGCAAATTAATAATGATGAAAAGCCACCTGTAGTATTAAAAAATCCTCATCATTGGCAAATTGCGCTAGATGCGATGCACAACACCGTACATAAAGTCACAGGTACTGCACATAAAGCATTTAAAGGGGCGAATTACGACCCAGCAGGTAAAACGGGTACTGCTCAGGTTGTGAGTATTGCTCAAGGTGAGCGTTATGATGCTAAGTCACTTAAAGAGCGTCAGCGAGATAACGCTATCTACGTTGGTTTTGCACCCTATAACGACCCACAAATTGTGGTCTCTGTGGTGGTTGAAAACACCGGTGGTGGTAGTACGGTTGGTGCGCCTATTGCGCGTCAATTAATGGATTACTACTTCTCAGCGAATCCGATTCAAATAGCCCAAAGTGACGCGCCATGATCCCATTAAATAAAAAACGCTCAATTTGGCAGCGCCTACACCTAGACTTACCGTTGCTTCTAGCTCTGATGACGATGATGGTAGCCAGCCTTGCCATTGTATACAGTGCCAGCGGCCAAGACTCAGCGATGATGATACGCCACGCAACACGTATGTTTGGCGCTATCTTAGGTATGTTTATACTCGCGCAGTTTTCGCCTAACACATTAAAAAGTATGGTCATTCCGCTCTACTGCGTGGGGCTTTTGATGCTGGTTGGGGTGTTGTTATTTGGGGTTAGTTCAAAAGGTGCACAGCGCTGGCTTGACTTAGGTGTGACACGTTTCCAGCCGTCAGAGTTAATGAAAATTGCCGTGCCAATGATGGTTGCATGGTATATCGGGCGTAACCATTTACCGCCAAGAATCATCCATTTAATTATTGGCTTTGCGATTGTAATGGTGCCAACCATTTTAATTAAAGAGCAACCCGACTTAGGTACCTCTATTTTGATTGCCAGCTCAGGGATATTTGTATTGTTTTTATCTGGACTAAGTTGGCGTCTTATTGGCTTTTTATCTGCTGCTGTTGGTTTGGCAGCATGGCCGTTTTGGCATTACGTGATGCTTGATTATCAAAAACAACGGGTATTGACCTTTTTAGATCCTGAAAGCGATCCGCTTGGCTCGGGTTACCACATTATTCAATCGAAAATTGCGATAGGTTCTGGTGGCATTGAGGGTAAAGGCTGGCTGCAAGGCACCCAATCACAATTGGAGTTTTTACCTGAGCGTCATACCGATTTTATCTTTTCTGTACTGAGCGAAGAGTTTGGCCTGTTTGGGGTTTGTTTATTACTTTGTATGTACTTGTTTATTATTGGCCGTGGCTTATATATTGCAGTCAATGCGCAAGATGCGTTTGGTAAACTGCTTGCCGGCGCATTAACACTCACCTTCTTCGTTTATGTATTTGTAAATATTGGCATGGTTTCGGGCTTACTGCCTGTAGTAGGTGTTCCGTTACCTCTAATAAGCTATGGTGGCACCTCAATGGTGACCTTGATGGCCGGATTTGGCATTATCATGTCTATCGCCACCGATAAAAGGATGCTTTTAAAATAATGACACAGCGAGTCAGTTACTTACTTATAGCGTTATTTTCTATGCTGTTAGCAGCATGTAGCTCTTCATCTCAGCAAGGCCGTTATGCTATGGAGCATGATGCAGCCCCGCTTCGAAAACCAACCGAACTTGAAATGCAAGATGCCATAGTCACCCCGGTTGTTAAAAGTGCAAGCGCTAGTCGCCCTTACGAAGTCCGTGGTAAACGCTACACGCCGATGCTAGATGAAACAGGCTATGCAGAAGAAGGGATTGCTTCGTGGTATGGTCGAAAGTTTCACAATTATCACACCTCAAACGGCGAGGTGTACGATATGTTTGCGATGACAGCAGCCCATAAAACGCTGCCGCTACCGAGCTTTGCCAGAGTAACAAATTTAGATAACGGAAAATCAGTAATTGTTCGTGTAAACGACCGTGGCCCATTTCATGATGACCGGATTATCGATTTATCTTATTCTGCGGCCTATAAATTAGGTTATTACCGACAAGGTACAGCCCGTGTTAAGGTTGAGGCTGTTACCCTTGCTAATTCTGCCCCTCGTTTAAGCTACATTCAGGTTGCAGCGGGAAGTACTCTTGCTAATGTTGAAGCGCTCGCGTTTCAACTTCGTCAGCAATATCATGTGCCAACAAACATTGTTGAAAAAGATGGAATCTATCGATTACGTCTTGGTCCAATAAAAGATGCCGCAGAAGCACAAGCAGTTTTAGAAAAGCTAAAACAAAACCAATTTCAGAACGCGTTCTTGCTTTACAGTGAGTAAGACCTTTAGAATAGGTCAACGCAACATGTTTAACTTTAACCATTAATGAGTACGATGAAATCTATAAAATATAAAATCTTAAGTGGCGTTTGTGGCCTTGTTTGCACTGCTAGCGTATTTTCTGCAACAGCCCAAATTATCCCTGCCCCACCTCAAGTTAATGCGAAAGGTTATTTCTTGGTTGATTTCACCACAGGTAAAGTGATTGCCGAAGGCGAAGCAGATACAAAATTAGCACCGGCTAGTTTAACCAAAATGATGACCAGTTATGTAATTGGTACTGAAATCAAAGCAGGTAATATTGCACCAACTGATATGGTTACAGTCAGCGAAAAAGCCTGGGCAAAGAATTTCCCTGAATCATCAAAAATGTTTATCGAAGTAGGTAAGCAGATCAGCGTTGATGACTTAAACCACGGTATCATTATTCAATCGGGTAACGATGCCTGTGTAGCAATGGCAGAACACATTGCTGGTAGTGAAAGCGCATTTGCTGATTTAATGAATGCCCACGCTGAAAAGCTTGGCATGACTAACAGCCACTTCGTAAATAGCCATGGTTTAGATACTAACGAACACTTCACGACACCACGTGATATGGCAACCTTAGGTGCTGCACTTATTCGCGATGTACCAGATGAGTACGAAGTATACGCGAAAAAATCATTCACTTTTAACGGCATCAAGCAATACAACCGTAACTCATTGTTATGGGATGAAAGCATGAACGTTGACGGTATTAAAACTGGCCATACATCAGAAGCGGGTTATAGCTTAGTAACTTCTGCAACTAAAGATGACATGCGTTTAATCGCGGTAGTAATGGGCACAGAAAGCGAACGTGCTCGTAAAGTTGAAAGCAAAAAGCTATTAAACTACGGTTTCCGCTTTTTCGAAACAATCACGCCATATAAAGCAGGCGATAGCTTTGCTGAGCAACGTATTTGGATGGGTAACAAAGAAAACGTATCGTTAGGTATCTTAGAAGATACGCCAATTACGATTCCACGTGGTCAGCGTAAAAACTTAAAAGCGAACTTCGAGCTTGATAAAACATTAGAAGCGCCGCTTGCTAAAGGTACTAAAGTAGGCACACTATTCTTACAGCTTGAAGGTGAAGAAATTGCACAATATCCACTAGTTACACTAGAAGAAGTGGAAGAAGGCAGCTTCTTTAGCAAGATCTACGATTACCTACGTTTACAAATTCAGTAATCTGGTCATAAAGTTTATAAACGCCTTGCACCGCAAGGCGTTTTTTTTTGTCTGAAAAATGATAGAATGCGCCCCATATCAGTCGCGCTGGGTCGAGTGCGTCGTAATCTAAGTTTGCTTAACGCCAAGAAATGGCAGAGAACACCTCTATTAAGCACACTCACTGTTTGAGGAGTCACCGTCGTGGTTCAACCTGTAAAAAATACTAAGTTTGATGAGTATTTAGATTTCCCTTGCCCATTCACATTTAAAATCATGGGCTTAGCTAACGTAAATCTAACAGATCAGATCCTAGAAAAGCTGCAACCAATTGCACCTGGCGATTATGCGCCAAAGGTAAAACCAAGCAGCAAAGGTAATTACGAATCTGTAACGCTTGTAGCAACTGTTACAAGTAAAGAGCACATCGAAGAAATTTATAACGTGATCAGCAACATCGATGACGTACGTCACATGCTATAGGCCGATTACGGAGTAACTCGTGAGCGAAAGAGAATTAATCGTTCGTCAATTAGGTCGTCAGCGTTACATGCCAATTTGGCAAAAAATGCAATCTTTTACCGACACCCGTGATGAGCACACAGCAGATGAAATTTGGCTTGTAGAGCACGAGCCAGTATTTACGCAAGGCCAAGCAGGCAAAGCTGAGCACTTATTAAATACCGGTGATATCGAAGTGATCCAAGTTGATCGTGGTGGTCAAGTTACCTATCACGGACCAGGCCAACAAATGATGTATGTGCTATTCAACTTACGTCGTTTAAACATTGGTGTAAGGGAGCTAGTAACCTGGCTTGAAGAGTGCATTATTGATACGTTAAAAGACTACGACATTGATGCCTACGCGAAAGCGGATGCACCCGGTGTTTACGTTAACGACAGCAAAGTTGCCTCATTAGGCCTTCGCGTTCGCCGCGGTTGCTCTTTCCACGGTTTAGCACTAAATGTAAGTATGGATCTAAGTCCATTCTTACGTATTAATCCATGCGGCTATGCTGGCATGAACATGGTGCAAACAACCGATCTTAACGGTCCGCAAAACCTCGAGCAAGCAGGTGCAGGGCTTGTAAAACACATGATTAAAAAGCTTAATGCTACTGTGGTTAAGCACACTGAAGGGTTTGAAAACGAATGAATAAACCAGTCAAAATGGAACCAGGCGTAAAACTGCGTGATGCAGAAAAAATGGCACTGATCCCAGTTAAAGTTTTACCGACTGAAAAAAACGAAATGTTGCGTAAGCCAGAGTGGCTTAAAATTCGCTTACCAAAATCAACTGAACGTATTGATGGTATTAAACAAGCGATGCGTAAACATGGTTTACACTCAGTGTGTGAAGAGGCTTCGTGCCCTAACCTATCTGAATGCTTCAACCATGGTACTGCGACTTTCATGATCTTAGGTGCTATTTGTACTCGTCGTTGTCCGTTCTGTGATGTTGCCCATGGCCGTCCATTAAAGCCAGACGCAGCTGAGCCAGAAAAGCTAGCGCTGACTATTAAAGACATGAAGCTAAGCTATGTTGTAATCACGTCAGTAGACCGTGATGATTTACGTGATGGTGGTGCACAGCACTTTGCTGACTGTATTCGTGAAATTCGTAAGCACAACCCAGAAATCACGATTGAAATTCTAGTACCTGATTTCCGTGGTCGTATGGACAGAGCCCTTGATATCTTAATCGAGACGCCGCCAGATGTATTTAACCACAATTTAGAAACAGCACCGCGTTTATACAAATTAGCGCGTCCAGGTGCTGACTATAAATGGTCACTTGAGTTGTTACGCCGCTTTAAAGAAGCACATCCAGATGTGAAAACTAAGTCTGGTTTGATGGTAGGTTTAGGTGAAGAAATTAGCGAAATCGAAGAAGTGTTACGTGACTTACGCGAGCATAACGTTGATATGCTAACAGTAGGTCAATACCTACAACCATCTAAGCACCACTTACCGGTTAAACGCTATGTGCCGCCAGCAGAGTTTGATGCTTTAAAAGATTATGCAGACGAAATTGGCTTTACACATGCGGCCTGTGGTCCATTTGTTCGCTCAAGCTACCATGCTGACCAACAAGCAGCTGGTAAAGAAGTGAAGTAAACCTTCTTGCAGATATTTAAAAAGCCCGCATTAAGCGGGCTTTTTATGTTCCAAAATATCAGCGCCCATAACGCGCTAAGAACATTTTTACAGTTTCGCTTATTACTTTGTTATCTGAGTCGCCTTCTTGGCGCTCAAAGCCATACAGCAACGGATAAAAGATCAGAGACTTTAACTGATACACAAACTGTTTTGCTGCAAACTCAACATCATCAATAGTTAAAACCTGTGCTTTCACACCTGCTTCTAAAAACGCCACCAGATCTTGCATACAGCCCATGTTATTACTGGCTAATGATTTTGCTAAATCAGGCTGCTGTAACATCTGCATGAAAGCGACTTTCGCTACTTTTAAAAACTCTTCAGAGGTCAAAAGTGCCACTTCTTGTTCAGCAATGCGTGTTAACTGCTGTGCAATTGGCACAGCGGCATCAAATACAACCGCTTGCTCTTGGCGGACTTTTTCAAACATAAACACTAGAATGGCTTGAAACAACACATCTTTATTTTCAAAGTGATTATATACGGTACGCTTTGAGGCACCCGCTAAGCTTGCAACCTGATCCATACTGGTATGCTCAACACCTTGCTGAAAAAACAATGTCTCAGCTGCATTCAAAATATCTAATCGTTTTCTCTGTGATAATTTCATGGACCCCTCCGATAAGGGTTACTAGTGTAACGCAAAAATAAAAAATGCACTAGATAGTTTACTTTTATAGCAAACCATGAAAAACTACACCGTGTAGTTTACTTATGGTGACGATATGAAATTTCTAAAATGGCTCGCAATCGCCACTCTCTGCATCGTGATAGGAGTGTTTATTATGAATAACCAATTAGCCGCTGAAGGCGTGAGTGATAACAGCCACTCTGCGCAATTATCTGATGGCAAGTTCCACAATACTGCTGAGGTAGAAAGACCCAGCTTTAAGAAAACGCTAGGTATCTTCAAACGCTTTATTACAGAAAAGAAAATTGATGCAGAGCCAAAAGGTGAACTGCCTATGCACTGTGTTTCTCATGCACAGCTTGAGCGTTTATCTAATGACACAGTGCATTTTGTGAAATTAGGTCACTCCTCTATTTTAGCGAAATTGTATGACGAATACTGGCTATTTGATCCGGTATTTTCAGAGCGCGCTTCGCCTTTTTCATTCATGGGGCCAAAGCGCTTTCAGCCAACACCTATCAGCATTGCAGAGCTACCAAACATTGCTAAAGTGTTTATTTCGCACAACCATTATGATCACTTAGATAAAGCAGCAATTAAACAGCTTGTTGATAAAACAGATTCTTTTTATGTGCCATTAGGAGTCGAAAACGACCTGAAAAAATGGGGCGTTGATAAACAAAAAGTCCATAGCTTTGATTGGTGGCAAGAGCAAAATATGGCAAATAGCCAAATTGTATTTACACCAACCCAGCACTTTTCTGGCCGAGGCTTAACAGACGGCAATAAAACTCTTTGGGGCTCTTGGGCTATTAAAGTAAATGACAAGCGCTTTTATTTTAGCGGTGACTCTGGCTATTTTGCTGGCTTTAAAGAAATTGGTAATCGCTATGGGCCGTTTGATATCACTTTTATTGAAACCGGTGCTTACGACAAAGATTGGGCTGACATTCACATGACACCAGAACAATCAGTGCAAGCTCACCTCGACTTACAAGGTGATGTGATGGTGCCAGTGCATAATGGTACATTCGATCTGGCCTTTCATGCTTGGTATGACCCACTTAAACGTGTCGCTAAAAAAGCAGGACAAGAGCAAGTATCACTGAGTACTCCGCTAGTTGGAGAGGTATTTAAAATTCAAGATACGGCGATTGATAAAGCGTGGTGGTAAAATTGACAGGATGAAAGGTGCATTATTATCCTTTCATCCTGAATAATTAGTTATTTGTAGACTCTTTCTGGACAGCCCCCCTTCGCGTCCCATATAGTGAAACCCTGTGCAATCAACCAGAAAAACTATGACAACTCACCTTAAGTATGCAAGCTTGGCACTTGCAATTGGTTTATTCGGCTGCTCTGAGCAACCAACAACAAGCACTGATAAACCAAACGCTGAAAGCAATGAAGCCGTAAACATTGCCAATGTACGCTCACATATTAAAACCCTCGCCTCTGATGAATTTTTAGGCCGTGGCCCTTTAACTGAAGGCGAAACGCTCACTATTAACTATTTAGCCGATGAATATAAAAAACTCGGCTTAAGCGGTAGTTTTAATGGCGAGTTTTTACAACCAGTTACTATGGCAAAACTCACTCCAGATCAAAACATGACCTTACAAGTGGGTGATTTGAGCTTTAATGCTGGCAGTGATTTTACCGCCCGTACCCAACAAATTAACCCTGAAATCAACATTGATGGCTCTGATGTTGTTTTTGTTGGCTATGGTATTAATGCACCTGAATATAATTGGGATGACTTTGCAGATATTGATGTAAAAGACAAAACAATTATCGTGCTTGTTAATGATCCTGGTTTTGCCACCCAAGACGACGCGCTTTTCACCGGTAATGCTATGACCTACTACGGTCGTTGGACTTACAAATATGAAGAAGGTGCTCGCCAAGGTGCAAAAGCAGTATTTATCGTTCACGAAACGGCTCCTGCCGCATACCCTTGGGGCGTTGTAGAGAGCTCGAACACGGGTAGCAAATATACTTTAATCGACCAAGATAAGAATGCTTCTGACATCCCTGTAATGGGTTGGATTGATGAGCAAGCAGCAAATGAAATTTTTGCTCAAGCAGGCCTTGATTATCAAACTGAAAAAGCCAACGCACTAAAAGCTGACTTTAAACCTGTCGACTTAAAAGCGAAAGCAGCGCTGACACTGAAAAGCGATATCTCTCAAGCGCAATCGCATAATGTTGTTGCAACGCTTAAAGGTAGCGAAACTCCTGATGAGTACATTGTAATTGGTGCGCACTGGGACCACTTTGGTACCAAGCAAACTGATGACGGCGTGAAAATCTACAATGGTGCTGTTGATAACGCATCAGGTAGCGCAGCAACGGTTGAAATAGCCCGTATTCTTACTGAAATGCATAAGAAAAAACCATTTAAACGCTCTATTATCTTTGCCAACTTTACGGCCGAAGAAACAGGGCTTATTGGCTCAGAGCAATTCGCAACTGGCGAGATTGTACCAACCAAGCAAATGGTCGCGCTGCTTAATATTGATGGTATGAACGTGCTAGACGGCGTTGACTACATATTACAATACGGTAAAGGTATGTCTGAAATGGAAGACTACCTTGCAGATGCAGCGAAAGCACAAGGTCGTCATGTAAAAATGGACCCGCGTCCTCAAAATGGTTTGTTCTTCCGCTCTGATCACTTCTCTCTAGCTAAGCAAGGCGTTCCTAGCTTACTATTTATGAGTTTAGGTGATACAGATCCTGATTACATCTCGCACAAATATCATAAAGAAGCTGACGACTATTCAGCAGATTGGTCTATGGGCGGTGTTGAGCAAGATATTGAACTGATCGTTGATATTGCCGCCAAACTTGCTGATAACGGCGATTGGCCTAAGTGGAAAGCCGAGTCTGATTTCAAAGCTCGTCGCTTACAAGACAAGCAATAACCTTCGCTTAGATACAAAAAACCGAGCTAGTTGCTCGGTTTTTTATTGTCAGTTTTACTTATTACTCGTTAATTTTAGCCTTAAGTGATTGTGCTTCTTCTTGCACTTCCTCTGGGCCATTGGCAATAACATCTTCAATGGCTTGCAACGCTGAGTCAAAGTCGTCTATTTCGATATATGCCCGAGCTAAGTCCAGTTTTGCTGAGTAACCACCACTTTCGGCATCAACATCAGTTGGGTTCTCACCCGCTAGTAAGTCATTAAAATCACTCAGTCCTACATCCATATCAACCTCATCATAAGGTTCGTGGTCGAGTGCTTCATCGTCACTTTGTTCAAGTAATGAATCAATATCTACAAACTCATCCGTTGAAGTAGTATGTTGCCCCTCGGAATCTAATGCCTGTACTTCAGGTTCAACTGGCTGTTCGCTTTCACCCTGTAAGTCTTCATTTAATAGTGCATTAAAATCAACGTCGAACTCACTGGCATCAGCAATATCAGCTTCATCTGGCTCTGCTAATTCATTTAACAGCGCATCAAAGTCTGTTTGAGTAAGGTCAGCCATAAAATCATCATCGATTTCATCGTCTGACAGCTCACTTAAATCAGCCTCGTCAGCTAAATTGGACTCGATATCAGCTAATGTTTGCTCTGCTTCTACGGCATCATCAAGTTCAATATCGTCCAATTCGAATTCAGGGAACTCTTCTAATTCGTCTTGGCTATCAGCCACCTCATCGTCAATTGGCGCTTCGCTCGTTAACTCTGTTGTGCCTTCACTTTGTGATTGATCCGATAAGTCGTCATCAGGATCAAGAATATCATCTTCTGTAAATTCATTATCAAGCAAGATCTCATCATCAAAATCATCGTCTAGCTGATCAAGCTCATTACCCGTTGCTAATGAATTAGCAAGGTCTTGCTCTGCCTGACTTAACTGTAATGGTGCATCTTCATCTAACTCACTAGAAGTGCCTTCATCAGACTCATCCAATTCAAAACCAGCTTCATCTAACTCAAGCTCTGGATACTCTTCCAACTCTTGGCTAGGAGTCACCGTATCTTGCTGTAATGGCTCTTCGTCGGCGGTTAAATCAAATTCATCAGTTAGGTCTTCATCTGCTAGCGGATCATCGCCTAAATCAATTTCAACTTCTTCTATGTCTTGCTCTGGTTCATCTATTGACCAGTCTGGTGCTTCGACATAGTCATCTTCTTCACCAATTTCATTTAATAACTCATCAACACTTTTCAGTGACGGATCAGCAAACTCGTCAAGGCTATCATCTTCATCTAATAGCTCATCGCTATCTTCATTAAACTCTTGATTGAGCGCTTCATCGATATCAACTTCATCTGTATCATCAACCAACTCTGATGCAATCGATTCAACATTCATGTCATCAACCGCTTGATCAGCATCGGCTAAATCTTCTAGCGATTCTTGTAGATTCTCATCATGCTCTGCACTGTCACTCTGTTCATGACTTAAATCTGAGATCTGGGCTTCAGTGTCTTGCTTCAGCTCATTTGTTTGCTGAATAAGCTCTTCGAGCTCATCATTAACGTCAGAGTCCTGCTCATCACTAGCGTCTTCATCAAGTAATGAGTCAATATCTGCTACATCGAGCTCGTCGTCTTGCTCAGCATTGTCATCAATATCTGAGCTACTTTCATCTGTTAACTCAGGTTCTTCTGACTCTGCATCAACCTCATGAAGTAGTGAGTCTATTTCATCAGTATCAAACTCATCGCTTAAATCATCCGTAATAGGCTCTTCGGTAAGCTCTTCAACTGGTTCTTGTTCTGGCTCTTCCTGCGCTTCATCCAATAATGAGTCGATGTCATCGACATCTAAATCATCATCAAGCTCATCTTCGTCAATTAAATCGTCTGCACTAGGTTCTTCGATTGACTCTTCAACCAGCTCTTCAGATTCAGGCTCTTCTTGAGCTTCATCTAATAGTGAGTCGATGTCATCGACATCTAGGGCATCATCAAGCTCATCTTCATCGATTAAATCGTCTGCACTTGGTTCTTCTACAAGCTCTTCAGGCTCTTGCTCTAATTGTGCCTCATCTAGCAATGAATCAATATCATCAACATCTAGTTCGTCATCAAGCTCGTCTTCGTCGATTAAATCGTCTGTACTAGGTTCTTCTATAAGCTCTTCAGGCTGCTCCTCTACAAGCTCCGCTTCAGGCTCTTGCTCTGTTTGAGCTTCATCTAGTAATGAATCAATGTCATCAACATCTAGGGCATCATCAAGCTCATCTTCGTCGAATAAATCGTCTGCACTAGGTTCTTCTACGAGCTCTTCAGGCTGCTCCTCAACAAGTTCCGCTGCAGGTTCTTGCTCTGTTTGAGCTTCATCTAATAATGAATCAATGTCATCAACATCGAGGGCATCATCAAGCTCATCTTCGTCGATTAAATCGTCTGCACTAGGTTCTTCAATTGAGTCTTCAACCAGCTCTTCAGATTCAGGCTCTTCTTGAGCTTCATCTAATAATGAGTCGATGTCATCGACATCTAGGGCATCATCAAGTTCGTCTTCGTCGATTAAATCGTCTGCACTAGTTTCTTCAACAAGATCTTCAGGCTGCTCCTCAACAAGCTCCGCTTCAGGCTCTTGCTCTGCTTGTGCCTCATCTAATAATGAATCAATGTCATCGACATCTAAATCATCATCAAGCTCATCTTCATCGATTAAATCGTCTGCGCTAGGTTCTTCTGCAAGCTCTTCAACAAGTTCCGGTTGAGGCTCTTGTTCTGCTTGTGCCTCATCTAATAACGAGTCAATGTCATCAGCATCAAGTTCATCACCGAGCTCGTCTTCGTCGATTAAATCGTCTGCGCTAGGTTCTTCTGCAGGTTCTTCTTGAACTTCATCCAATAATGAATCAATGTCATCAACATCCAGCGCATCATCAAAATCATCGTTTTCTAATGCATCGTTAGCTTCAGCTACTGGCTCTTCTGTTTGTGCATCATCAATTAAGCTGTCGATATCGAAATCATCTTCATCGATGAGCTCATCCGCGCTTGGTTCTTCGGCTGGCGCTTCTTCTTGAGCTTCATCTAACAGCGAGTCAATGTCATCAACATCCAGCGCATCATCAAGATCATCGCTTTCTAATGCATCGTTAGCTTCAGCTGCTGGCTCGTCTGTTTGCGCTTCATCAATTAAGCTGTCGATATCGAAATCATCTTCATCGATGAGTTCTGCTTCAACATTAGTTGTTGAGGCATCATTATTTTCATCGAGTAAGTCATCAATATCGTCTAGGTTTACATCTTGATTAGAATCCGTGTTGTTTTGCTCATCAATTAAGCTATCAATGTCAAAATCATCTTCAGCGTCATCTTCTGCAAGCTCTTCACTAAGCGCTGCCATTTCATCATTAGCGTTATCTAATGAGTCATCTTCATCTGTATCAAATAGGTCATCAATGTCATCAGCACTTAAAATATCACCCGATGAATCTGCTGGAGGCTGTTCGCTATCTAGGTCAATTTCATCACCTAAACTATCGTCATCGGTTTGATCGAAATCTTGCTGTAAAAATGCATCTAAATCATCATCGTCAGCACTACTTGAAGACTCATCATTAAACTCGATATCATCACTTAATAAACCTTCTAGCTCATCTTGATTTAAAACACTGTCGTCTTCATCAAAACTATCATCAATGCTGTCGTCAAAAATGATGTCATCATCTGGTAGCATGTCTTGGTCTAAGTCGTCATCTAACCGCACACTCAAGTCATCATTGTCTTCAACCGGATCTGGCACTAGCGGATCAGTTTCTATAATTGGTTCTAAATCATCATCAGCATTATAACTTGGGCTTTGAGGTAAAAATTCATCGTCATCGCTTGCATCTGTATCATCATTGGTGCTGTTGCGTTTTTTCAAAAACATCACAACCGCTGCAATGATCAGTAAAGCAGGAATAAACATTAATGCACCGAGAACAAATGGGTTGCTCAGTAAACTCGAAAAACTAAACCCACTGTCCTCTTCAATCTTTTTTGCTTTTTGCTGCTCTATGATTTCATTTTGTTTAGTGATCAGTTCTTTCAGCTGCTTTTGAATTTCACTGTCTTGGCCAAGTTGATCACGAACGGTTTCAAGCTCTTTAGAAATACCGCTCAGTTGTTTTTTGAGCTTGTTGTTCTCAGCTAGGATTTCTTCAACATTTTCAACCGACGATTTAAACTGCTTTTGTAACTCTACTAGCTGCGTGCCCTGCTCTGTTTTAATGGTGTTGATTTCTTGCTTAAGTTCTTGTTTTGCTTCGTCTACATCAACTTTACGGGCTTGAGTTACTTTCTTTTGCGATTCATTAATTTCAGCTGTAGTCAGCGTACCATTTTTCTTTTTTTCCCACAGCTCATCATCTTGTTCAGAACGCGCTTTTGCTAATGTCGGGTTGACCGCACGCATTTCTGCAATGGTTGGAATTTTTAGGTATGCGCCATCACGCATATGATTTAGGTTTTGATCTAAAAATGACGATGGGTTTTTGTCATACAGAGCTTGCATGACCTGATAAATGCTTACAGAGTTGTCAGGGCGAATTTTAGCGGCAATACGCCATAATGTATCGGTCGGTTTAATTGGACCAATAGATCGCCCCTGCGCACCGTAATCGACACCTTTAGGGCCTTTAAGTGTGGTGCCTTCATCAGAGTATGTCGGTGTTACCACCAATGCAGACGCTAATATGAAGAGTGTTGCTAAACCGCGCATGCTGATCCTTTATGTTTTAAATGTTAACGCAGCAACCTTGGTTGCTTAAACATCAAGTAATTCTTGCAGAATTGATTCTTAATTATGTTTTCTTGCAAGCTCTATTCCAGCTGCAAACTATAACTTAGTTGCCTTGCAATATCTATTGCAACACCTTGATAGTAAATAGCTTAAATAATAGCGGCTGAGAGGCTTTTTTATTGTTATCGTTAAGTTTATACGCTTTTACAGCGTATGCGGCAATAATTTGGCAGTGAATTCACAAAAAAAGCGGCAAATTGCCGCTTTTCTTAAATTTAGCTCAGCCTAAATCATCAGATTTATAAATAATTTGCGATAAGCTCTTCAGCAATCTGCACACTATTTGTTGCCGCACCTTTGCGCGTGTTATCGCTAACAACCCACATGTTTAAGCCATGTGGGTGCGAAATATCAGCACGTAAACGACCTACGTATACAGTATCGTTACCACTTGCGTCTGATACTGCAGTTGGATAATCGGCTAAGTCTTCAATAAACTCTACACCAGGTGCATCGTTTAATAGCTGCTTCACATGTTCGATATCTACTGGCATACGCGTTTCAATATTAATCGCTTCACTGTGACCAAAGAACACGGGAACACGAACACAAGTAGGGTTAACCACGACACTATTATCACCTAAGATTTTTTGTGTTTCGTTGACCATTTTCATTTCTTCGCGGGTATAACCGTTATCTTCAAAGCTGTCGATTTGTGGGATCACGTTAAAAGCAATTTGTTTAGGGAAAACGGCATTATCCATCGGACGCGCATTCATTAAGTTTGCTGTTTGCTTAGCTAGTTCATCAACGGCTTCTTTACCCGCACCCGATACAGCTTGATAAGTTGATACGTTAATGCGGTCAATGCCATAAGCATCATAAATTGGCTTTAGTGCCACCAGCATTTGAATCGTTGAGCAATTAGGGTTTGCAATGATGTTGCGGTTTCTGAAATCCGCTAAGCTTGATGCATTCACTTCAGGAATAATTAGTGGCACATCGTAGTCATTACGAAAGTGTGAGGTATTATCAATTACCACACAGCCTGCGTCCGCCGCAATCGGTGCGTATTTTTCAGAGACACTGCCGCCTGCTGAAAATAAACCAATGTGAGCTTGGCTAAAATCAAACTCTTCAACATCGATTACTTCAATGCTCTCACCGCGAAATTGAATTTCTTCTCCAGCACTACGGCTGCTTGCGAGTAAAAATAATTGGTCTACCGGAAACTTACGATCTTCTAAAGTTTCGATAATCTGACGACCCACTAAACCTGTGGCACCTAATACGGCTACATTAAATTTTTGCGACATGTGTTTTCCTCTTTTGAATAAAGCAAATGGCTTTATTCGTTAATTCTAAATCCCAGTGCAGCTAATGCGCCTTCACATGCACTGTTGGCAGCCACCGACAAAGTACTAAATTCGCGTCGTGGCGGGTAATTCTTGCGTAAACTATCAAAGCCTTCGCTTGCTAATTTACTTCGTAAAATGCCATCGTCGCGACGCACATCATAAATTAAGTGCACTAAGCGACCTATATCATCTAGGTTGAAGGTTTCACCTAGCGTGACAGAGTGGCTAATTGGTTCTGGCAAAAAATCGTCCAGAGACTTAAGCGCTGCGATGCCTTCAAGCTCACATACTTGCTGATACAGCATTTGTGTACCGCGGGCTTTGCCTTCAAGTGTATGCCCTGCAATATGCACACTGGCATAACGTACATAATCAAGCAGAGGTGTCAGTATATTAGGTTCGTTTTCCCAAACATCAAGCACACAATCTAATTTTGTGCCTTGCTCAAACAATGCTAGCAATGCTTGGTTATCAATCACATCACCACGGCTTGCATTGATAATTGTCATACCCGGCTTAAGTGCTTTTAAGCGTATTTCGTCTAGCATGTGAAAGGTTTTATGTGGTCCTTGCTTAACTAATGGCACGTGAAAAGTCACAATATCGGCTTGGGCTAGTAATGTGTCTAACTCAATATGCTCTGCAAGCTCACCGGCTTCATGTTTTGGTGGATCACATAACAATACATTCATACCAAGCAGGCTAAGCTTATCACGTAAACAGCTACCTATACTGCCAACACCCACTATGCCGATGGTTTTACCTTGTAATGAACTGGCATTTTCTTGGCTCAAGGCATACAAGCAGCTAATAACATATTCAGCAACCGCCACGGCATTACAACCTGGTGCGCTGCTAAATGCGATATTTCGCTCAGCAAGTAACTCGGTATCAATGTGATCAACACCTATGGTTGCTGTGCCCACAAATTTTAATTTATCTGCTTGAGTGAGTAAGGCTTTATCTACATTGGTAACAGAGCGGGTTAACAAGATATCAACCCCGACTAGCTGCTCGGGTTGAAGATTACGGCCATCAAATCGCTCAACATCACCAAAATCGGCAAAGTACTGCTCAACCAATGGCATATTTTGATCTGCAAGAATTTTCATTTGTGTGTCCGAGAGGCAGAAAGTGGCGCTATTGTAGCGAATTTATCAGTATTCGGATAGGTAACAACTAAGACTTTATAACAAATGAAAAAGCCGAGCTATTGCTCGGCTTTAAGCAAATACTGGAGAGGTTTAACCTTTATATTTGCTCATTACTAATGTGGCGTTAGTGCCACCGAAACCGAAGCTGTTAGACATAACTGTATTTAGTTCAACGTCTTTACGCTCAGTTACAATATTTAGACCTTCAGCTTGCTCATCTAGTTCATCAATGTTGATAGATGGAGCAACAAAGTTATGCTCAAGCATTAATAGCGAGAAGATTGCTTCATGAACGCCTGCCGCACCTAGAGCGTGACCTGTCATCGCTTTGGTTGCACTGATCATTGGCGAGTTACCACCAAATACTTCTTGAATAGCGCCAAGCTCTTTCACATCACCAACAGGTGTTGAAGTACCGTGAGTATTTAAGTAATCAATGCCGCCTTCAAGATCTTGCATTGCTTGCTTCATACAACGTACAGCGCCTTCACCTGATGGAGCTACCATGTCGTAGCCGTCAGACGTTGCACCGTAACCAGTGATTTCTGCATAAATGTGCGCGCCACGAGCCAGTGCATGCTCAAGTTCTTCAACAACAACGATACCGCCACCGCCAGAGATAACGAAACCGTCACGGTTTGCATCGTATGTACGTGATGCTTTCTCTGGTGTTTCATTGTACTTAGTAGACAATGCACCCATTGCATCGAATTCCATTGCTAGCGTCCAGTGAAGCTCTTCACCACCACCTGCAAAGATTACGTCTTGCTTGCCTAATTGAATTTGCTCAACCGCATGACCGATACAGTGTGCAGATGTCGCACATGCAGAGCTTAATGAGTAGTTAACACCTTTAATTTTAAATGGTGTTGCAAGACACGCCGAAGTCGTACTAGCCATAGTACGTGGTACCATGTAAGGACCAACACGTTTTACGCCTTTTTCACGTAAAATGTCAGCCGCTTCAACTTGCCATTTAGATGAACCACCACCTGAACCCACTAATAAACCAGTGCGCTCGTTTGAAACTTGCTCTTCACTAAGGCCAGCATCTGCAATCGCTTGTGACATTGAGATATAAGCGTATGCAGCAGCATCGCCCATAAAGCGCATTGCTTTACGATCAACAAACTCTTTAACATCAATATCGATTTTGCCAGATACGTTACTACGTAGGTTGTAGTCAGCAAACTCTTGGTTGAACGCGATACCACTACGGCCTTGTTTTAATGATTCTAATACTTCTTCTTTGTTGTTACCGATGCTTGAAACAACACCGATGCCCGTAATAACGGCTCTTCTCATGGGTAATTACCTTAGCTCTATACTAAATTGTGTTCTATTTTACGCTGAAATTACTTTCGAAGTGGTCAGCTTTCTAGCGTACACATGTACTCTGAATGTCTAGCTTATAAATAACGCCAGACTATTTCAAAGAAAACACGTAAAATAATGAAAAAAGTTTGTAGTTAATTAGTTAAACCATGATCAAAAACGCACATATTCATTTTAATCACCTTGGTACCCCTGTCGCCGATCAGTTTGACGATGTTTATTTCTCTAATGACGATGGCTTAGCCGAATCACATTATGTGTTTTATCAACAAAACCATATCCCGCAACGATTACAAAATCATGACCGTGACCACTTTGCAATTGCTGAAACAGGCTTTGGTACCGGGCTTAACTTTTTAAATACATGGCAGCACTTTGCTGCTCACCTTGATAGGCAGCATGCAGAGCAAGAAGTTCAAAATCAACCCGACCATAGTGGTAAAAAAAGCGTGACCCGCTTGCACTTTATCTCTTTTGAAAAATTTCCTATTAAGCGTGATGACCTTGCTCAAGCTCTCAAAGCCTGGCCTAGTTTAAGCAAGTATAGTGAGCAACTAATTACTCAATACCCAATTAATTTGGCCGGCTGTCATCGCCTTGAATTTGCAGGCGGCAAATTAATACTCGACCTTTATTTTGGTGACGTACAAGACAGTATTGATGCCATGAGCTACCCAAGTGAAGGAGTTGTCGATGCGTGGTATTTAGATGGCTTTGCTCCGAGCAAAAACCCAGATATGTGGCAACAGAGTTTGTTCAACAAAATGTGTGCTATCTCAAGAGCAAATGCCACACTCGCCACTTTCACTGCCGCAGGCTTTGTCAGAAGAGGACTCATCGAAGCTGGCTTTAGCATGAGTAAAGCAAAAGGCTATGGTAAAAAGCGCGAAATGCTGATTGGCGAGCTCTCTGAGCCTAATGAGCAACAGTCAGGACCTGCCTATTTTGCTCATCAGCAAAGTGAACTGAGTAATGTTGCTGTTATTGGCGGTGGTATTGCCAGTAGCAGTGTACTGTATTCACTGGTAAAAAGAGGCCTAAAAGCCACGCTTTTTTGCCAAGACGAAGCGCTTGCCATGGGCGCTTCTCACAATGTACAAGGGGCTGTGTATCCGCATTTACAAGCGAAAAATTCACCACACAGTGAAATGTTCGCCCATAGTTTTTTATATGCGATGCGTCTATACCAACAATTACTTGATGATGGTTTTGACTACCCTCACCAGTGGTGTGGTGTATTACAGCACGCGGTTAAACAAGGCCTAGCTGATAAACATCAAAACCTTGCCGATAAAGCACTTTGGCCAGCAGAATTAATGCGTAATGTAAGCGCCGAAGAAGGTGACGAAATTGCCGGTGTAGAAACAGGCTACTCAGGTGTATTCTTTGCAAAAGGTGGCTGGGTAAATCCACCAGCACTGGTTACAGCATTATTTAATGCGGCAAATTCGTTAAGTGCAACTACCAATAATAAAATGGACAGTCACTTTAATTGCCATATTGAAAAGCTTGAGAAAACCGCTGATGGCTGGTTACTACACAGCAAAGAGCAAACTTTCGGGCCATTTAGTGATGTGATTAATTGTGCAGGTGAACACAGTGACCAGTTTAGCCAAACTCAAGCGCTACCTATTGTTGGTGTGCGCGGCCAAGTCTCGCATGTGCAAGCAAGCGAGCAGTCAAAACGCCTAAAGACCGTGCTTTGCCATAAGGGCTATTTTACTCCTGAATATCAGGGCCATCATTGCATGGGCGCGACTTTTGAAAAAAACTCAAAAAGCCGTGAAGTTAAAGAGCAAGACAACCACACCAATCGCGAACAACTATTAAACTTTTACCCCAACTGCGAGTTTGCAACGACCTTAGGTGAGATAACTGCAGCGAAAGCAGCTGTAAGGTGTACCTTCATTGACCATTTACCTATGGCTGGTGAATGGGCTGAACAAAGTGATTATGTAAGTGCGTTTGCTAATTTAAGATTAGGTAAGCGTTATCAGTACCAAACGTTAACGAAACCTCAGCAAGGCTTGCATCTACTCACAGGCTTTGGTGCAAGAGGCCTGTGCAGTGCCCCCCTTTGTGCTGAAAATTTAATTGCTTGTTTAAACAATGAACCAAGACCATTTAGCGAACGTGTGAGTCAGGCTATTCACCCCGCCCGCTTTATTGTTCGTGACCTAATTCGTAATAAAATTTAAAGGGGCTAAAAAGCCCCTTTTGATTGTTAATTACTTAATCGCTCAACTAGCTCTACGCGTCGGTTTAGCTGACGACCCAAATCATTTTTATTATTGGCAGCTGGCGCATAAGGGCCTACACCATAACCAATTAAACGCGACTCTTTTATGCCGTATTGACTCACGAGCGCTTTAACAACTGCTTTAGCTCGCTTAGATGACAGCCCTAAATTATATTCTGGGCTTCCTTTATCATCTGTATGACCAACGACGTACAAGTTTAAGCTGTTATTTTTATTTAAAACATCCGCAATCACTTTTAATGACTCGGCTGACTCTGGCTTAATGTCTGATTTATCATGATCAAAATAAATACCATAAATGGCTGCTTTACCTTTTTGCTCTAGTTGCTTTAACACCTGATCCGGATTGGTTATAACTAAATCGCCTTGTAAAGGCTCTGTTCGAATTATAACAAGCTGCACTCGCGAAGTGCCTTGGTAATTGCCAACAAAGAATGCGACATAAGTTGTTTGATTTTCTGTGGTGCTTTTCATTAACTGATAGCGCGGCTGACGATAATAGTTATAAACTTGTTTTACCGACAAGTGATCACCGAGTGCTTGTATTGCCTTTCGGTCGTCACCACATGCTTGACGTTCGCAACTAAAAACCGTTTCGAAGCCTTCTTTTGTTAAGGCAGACACATAGTTATGAAAGACCTTAAGGGTTGATACTTTTCTAATTTCATAAGTAATACGAGTAATATCACCAGTCACATCTTCAACAGGTAGCGCTTTGTTTTTACGGTTAAATATTCCTGTTGGTAGTGAAAATTCTTCGTAATCAATTTGCTCGTAGTCTTCAATAAAACTACCAGGATAACGGCTAAGTAATGGGTGATCGCTTGAGCCTCTAATATCGTCTTTAGGTGCTTTGGTAACGGGATTTGTTTGCTGTTTTGCAAAAGCAGCTGTGTTGGCTTTTATCAGACCTGTTTCAAGCTCTTTAATCGCAATTGAGCTACTCATAACACGCGTTTTACTGTTGTACTGGCCAACAAATAATGACACAGCAAACTCAGGCTTTTCACCTTTAGTGGCAAGTAGATAATATGGCTTACGATGATAATTATAGAGCTGAAAGTAACCGACTTCCTCTGCAAAATCACTGCTGTCACCGCAAGCGTCTAGCTGACAAGAATAAACAATATTAAAACCATCTGTGAGTAAAGCGTGTTTATAGTTTTCAAATACTTTGAGAGTGGCAACATTGTTTATTTCGTACAATGTGTGGGTTACATCGCCAATAAAGTCTGTGTAACTAAATCGCTCTGATGACTTTTTACTGCCATCAAACTGATTCATTAATTGTGTTTGTTCGCCACTGAGTTTAACCGACTTTTCAACCTCACTATTTGGATAAGGTGATAACCATTGATTAGCAGATACCGCGTTGCAAAATGCTAATGTTATCACCATCAAAAGATTAGAATATATTTTCACTTTAAGTCCTTTTAATTGAATTTGTACCCAATTCAATACTATGCCAAATAATACTTTTTTATTCAAAGTTTGCTTGTACCCCTTTAAAAATAAATCCACACCCCAAGGTCTTTACTTACACAGCAATTAGAAGGAGTTTGATATGAAGACCTTAATCATTGGCGCAACGGGCCAAATAGGTAAAATGACCACCGAAAAAATGCTGGCAAGTGGCCATGACGTAGTGGCTCTAGTTAGAGACAAAAGCAAACTGAGTACACTTGAAAGTAGTCATTTAACGATTGTAGAGCAAGACCTCGAAAACGATTTTAGTCGCGCCTTCGAAGGGGTTGAGCAAGTGATTTTTAGCGCGGGATCCGGCGGCGCTACGGGTGCTGATAAAACCTTACTTATAGATCTATGGGCCGCTGTTAAAGCGATTAATTATGCGGTAGATGCCAAGGTTAAGCACTTTATAATGGTGAGCTCTATTGGTGCTGATGCCCCAGATAATATTGAAAGCAGTATAAAACCGTATTTAGTTGCAAAGCACATGGCTGACCAACATTTAATCAATAGCGAATTAAATTACAGCATTGTCAGACCTGGCACGCTATTAAATGATGCAGCAACGGGATTACTAACCACCACGCGCCCTGCAACACGCCAAGATGCGGTGATCAACCGTGAAGATGTGGCAGATACCCTGCTATACCTTGCTGAACATACACCGAAAAAACCACAAGTGTTTGAATTATTTAATGGTGATAAGTCAATCGACAGCCTACTAGGCGATTGATTAGGTATGAATACGTATGCATAAGAAATAAGATTGAGAAAGCGCGTAAAGCACTTTAGTTTATTGTTTACATAATAATAACAAAGGTGCTTTATGCGTCATTTTGCTTTTCTTTTTTGCTTTGCTTTTACGTCAGCTTGTTTCGCAGCTCCGGTAAAAGTTCAAAGTTACAGTGGCGATACCTCCCTTCCCCACAAATTATTGATCAGCGCCATCGAACGGGCTGACTTAGAGTATGTTCACCCTTACGAAACCAATAAAGATATCTCTAACGCACGTATCTTAAACGATGTAAAAAACAACCAGCTGGATGTGATGTGGAGCATGACATCAACTCAGTTAGAGCAAGATTATAAAGCCGTTTATATACCTTTGTTTCGTGGCTTACTTGGCATGCGAGTCGCGATTGTGAAAGCACAAAATCGCGAACTGTTTAGCTCGGTAACTAACTTACAAGATTTAAAACGTTTCACCGCTGGGCAAGGTAAAACCTGGCCAGACACTAAAATATTAAAAGCAAATCAACTACCCGTTGTTACCACATTAAAATACCCTAATTTGTTCCCAATGCTTGAAGGCGAGCGCTTTGATTACTTCCCACGTGGGGTGAATGAACCTTGGGATGAAATTGCCAATCACTCAGAGCTTAACCTCACTGTAGAGCCGCATTTGGTGATTAAGTACACCGCACCACTTTACTTTTTCGTCAACAAAAACAACCACACACTTCATAAACAGCTAAATGATGCGCTAAACGAGATGATTGCTGATGGCACATTTAACGCCATGTTTTTGGCAGACAGCCAAGTACAAACGGTTTTATCAAAAGCCAACTTAAGCTCGCGTCGCGTTATTGAGCTAGATAACCCAACGTTATCGTCGAACACACCTAATAAAAATAGCCCTTTGTGGTTTAACCCATTTCAATGAGCGCACAATGAAATCATTAAAATATAAAATGACCTTGGCACTGTCTTTGTGCCTTTTACTGAGCGTGATCTTCGTGATCAGTGCAAACTACCTGCTGGCAAAGTCGAGTCAAACACAACAATGGCAAGACGACATCACGGCTCTTAATGAGCAAATGCAGGTTATTTTAGCCGAGCCGGTATTCTCTTATGATGAACCGTTAATCAATCAGATTATTAAAGCCTTTTCGCAAAACAAACATGTACATAGCATTTCAGTGACAGATCATCGCAATAAGCCACTGGCCGCTATTACAAAACAAAGCAATAACGCATCGGTTAGCAAAACTATTGATTTGCACTATTTAGATAATTTAATTGGTCACATAAAAATTGGTTACTCACAACAAGCACTGCATAGCACCATTGCTGATTCGACACGCACCATGTTTATTACCTTGCTGGTCTCTTTTATCGCCTTGGGTGCGGTGATTATTTATATCGTGCGACTGTTAGTGATAAAACCAATCGATAGCGTAAATAGCCTTGTTGATGAAATTGTCAAAGGTGAAGGCGACCTTACAAAACGTATTAGCTATCAATCTAATGATGAAATAGGCTATTTGGTTGATGGTTTCAATCGATTTATAGCGCAAGTACAAGAAATAATTACAGAGCTAGGCAGCACAGCCAGTGAACTTGAAATGATAGCCAGTACAGTAAACGAAGCATCTGTGCGCTCTAAAAACGAAGCCGAGCTTGAGTATAACCGCACTGATTCTGCAACCAATGCGCTTAGTCAGTTAAGTGAAGCAACCAAAGAGATTGCGCAAGGGGCTAATCAAACTGCACAGCAAACAACCGACGTACATCGCTTATGCCAACAAGGCGAACAAAATATGAATGCCAATGGCAACATGGTTGACGAATTAGCTGCACAACTCGACCATACATCAAACGTAGTTAAACAATTAAACGCCAGCAGTAATGAAATTAGCCAAGTGCTCGATGTTATAAAAAGTATTGCCGAGCAAACCAATTTACTGGCTCTAAATGCTGCTATTGAAGCGGCTCGTGCGGGTGAATCAGGCCGTGGCTTTGCTGTGGTAGCCGATGAAGTAAGAGCGCTTGCTAGTAAAACCTATGATTCAACGTCTGAGATTGAATCAATTATTGTATCGCTACACAACAATACCTCTGACTGCGTAACGGCAACGGAGCAAAGTAAGTCACTCAGCGATAAAGTGAGCAAAGCGAATCAAAAAAGCCAAGCGGTGTTTAAAGATATTGCTAAACAAATCAATACCATTAATCAAATGAACGAGAGCGTGGCGGCAAGTTCTGAAGAGCAAACCAGTGTGACCGCTGATATCTTAAATACCATGCAGCTCATTAACCAAGGCGCTAAGAGCCTATCGCAAGAAGCTCAGCACCTTGATAACACCATAGGCCAGCTCAATGAATTAGAACGCGGCATCGTTGCCAAACTGGGTTTGTTTAAATACTAAAAGCCATAATTCCCTGCCACGCAAGTTGCAGGGAAAGCACCGTTAACACTAAACGAAAAATCTTTTTAAATTTATCTGACGAAATGCGGTGCAGTAACTTAAGGCCAAGCCAAGTACCTAAAGCACCGCTCAATATCATGAGCATAACCAGCGGCAACCACTGCCAAAATGCAAACCCCACAGCCCCATATAAAATCGCTTTTAAGGTATGTTGTACTGTCATGCAGCTTGAAAATGTGGCAGTAAACTTAAGCTTATTATAATTATTGACATATAAGCAGCTGCCAACCAAAGGCCCACTTGCCCCTACAAACATCGAAATGAACGTGGTCCAAAGCCCAGCAAGAACACGCCATAACTTTGAGGTTTCTCTGAGCTTTGGCGTCACACCCCACAGTAAATAAAGCACAAAGGCAGCGACCACTATTTTCATTAATTCAAGGGGAATTGATGTGACAATCGTTGAGGCAACCAGCGCTCCTATGACTCCCCCTAAAGAGAAGTACACAAACATAGCGCCATCAATATGTTTAAACGTAAATAAAAAGCGGTTTGCGTTAGAGCCTAACTGTACTAACCCATGGACAGGAATAACCACACTCATAGGAAGCATAGATGCCATGATCACCAGCAGCATTAAGCCGCCACCCGCACCAAAAGCTGCTGAAATCATAGAAGTAAAGCCCGCAACCACAATGAGCATTATAGTGCTGATCGGACTTAATAAATCTCCACCCAAAAACTGCCAACTGATCAAATCCATTGTTACGCTTTAAATAGTGTGTTTGAGCTAACGCTATCATGGCTCACCACTATTAGCGACTATTTGAAAAACCCTTTCGACTAAAAGACCATATCAACCAAAAGAGAAGTGCCCCTAAATTCACAACTGGTCAGACTTGTGGTTTATTTTGTTAAACCTATGGGTTATAACTATGCCCACAACACTATAAAATTGAAGGCACAGCATGACACTGATGAATGTAAGCACACAAGGTTCTGTTGCTATCTTAACTATGACAACAGCTGAAAATCGTCATAACCCTGCTTTTGCAGAGGCTTTTTTAAATTGCCTTGACGAAATCGAACGCAATCCTGAACACAAAGCACTGGTGATCACTTCAAGCAGCGAAAAATCATGGAGCTTGGGCATAGATACCGATTGGCTTATGCCGGCATTAAAAGCACAAGAATTTGCAGAAGTAAGTGGCTTTATGCACTCGATGGATGCGGTATTTAAACGCCTATTACTCTTCCCAATGCCAGTAATCGCAGCGATAAATGGCCACGCATTTGGTAATGGCGCTATTTTATCGTGCGCTTGTGATTTTAGGTTTATGCAAAGCGACCGTGGTTTCTTCTGCTTCCCCGAAGTGGACTTATCGATCCCGTTTTTACCGGGCATGCTCGCTTTCATTAAAAAAGCCATTCCAGACTATCGTTTTAACGAAATGATGCTAACTGGCCGCCGCGTTACCGCTGGCGAACTTGCCACAGATCATGTTATTGAACAAGCTTGCCCAAACAACGAAACCTTGTTGAATACCGCCCTCGAATTTGCCAGCCAGTTCGATAAAAAGCGCGCGATTTTCGCAGAGCACAAAAAGCGCCTACACAAACACATCATCGACACCATCGATACCGAAAACAAACCGATTATTGATGCCGTTCAGTTGGTTGTTTAGGAAACAAACGCTGTAACTGGGCAAAGGTGTCTTCGAGTTGAAGGCACCTAAAACCATATCATTAAAAATATAAAAACAACCAAATTAACCCAGATAAAACTCAAAAACGGTTTTAAAAAACCCAATAAAAAGAAACTAGATATTCTTTAAAAAACCTCCAAATTCACCATAAATATTACTTATTTTAATAATAAAACACCAAAAAAACTTGATCAAAAAACAAACAGCGACGACTTTTATATTTACCAATATAAAAGGAGTTATGATTATGCTTTCGAATTTAATCATTTGCACTAGAGATACCAAAAAGAAAGGTAAAAAAGAGTATTTCATTTCAGAACCTGGTGCTACTAGATATCTGGAAGTAAGCGATGGAAATTTTAATCCCCACCCTATTGAAACAGCTTTAAATAGAGGTGACTGGCTTGAAAAGGTAATTAATAGGGCAACTAATAATAGGAAAAGAGTTCACCCAAAGGGGCATCCACTTGAAGGGTATACCTACGGTGACATCCTAATATTTGTACATGGATATAATAATAGTATTAAAGATATTCTGATTCGCCATGACTTATTACAAAAGAACTTAAACAAGCTAGGGTTTAAAGGTGCGATAGTTAGTTTCGATTGGCCCAGCGCCAACGCTGCACTAAACTACTTAGAAGACCGAAGCGATGCTCTCAAAACAGCTGAGAGTTTAGTAAAAGATGGCATTATGCTTTTAGCTATGAATCAAGCTAATGAGAATAACCTGAAGTGCGATGTAGATATCCATTTGATTGGCCATAGTACTGGTGCTTATGTAATCCGAGAAGCATTCTACAAAGCAGACCAAAACAGAAAACTAGAGCGTATAAACTGGAATGTCAGCCAGGTAGCTATTATTGGTGGCGATATTTCAAGAAAATCAATGCAAAGCGATGATAAAAAATCCAGTTCTTTATTCACTCATGCGACAAGAATTACTAATTACCAAAATCCAAGAGACTCTGCTTTAAAGCTTTCAAATGTTAAACGCTTTGGTACGCAACCGCGAGTTGGCCGTGTTGGAGTACCTGATAACAGCCCTTCCAATGTAGTAAATGTTGATGTAGAGAAGCACTGGTTAACATTAGAAAAAGTTAAAAGTAGTGCTAACTGGTCACACTCTTGGCATTTCTATGATGAGTATTTTTGCGAAGACCTGCTCTTTACAATTAATGGTGACTTAGATAGACATTCAATACCAACAAGAGTTTTTGAAAATGGGAAGCTTTATCTAATAAAAAATTAAAAAGCACTTATATTTTAAACTACCTCATAACATAAGCTGCAAACTTCTTACAATTTAAAAGAGTATATAGTGGACAAGAAAAATAAAGTTTGGAATAGCCTCGAAATAGCAAAATTAATTGTTGGAATTGCCATGCCAATTTCCATAGCTTCTTTTGGAGTAATAACTAATATGACATTACAGGAAAGTAATCATAACTTTAGCTTGAATAAAATTATAATAACCAAGAGAGCAGAAATATATGAAAAAATCGGAAAAAAGCTAAACAATATATATTGCTATATTGAAGAAGTGGGCGAATATAAAGATATGACTCCAGAAACAATCTTAAAAGATCGCAGAGACTTAAATAATAAAATGCATTCACATAGAGCTTTTTGGTCACCTGAAACATTTGACTTGTACTTAAACTATATGGACAGGGAAGCTTTTGCTCTATGGCAAGGAGAAGTAACAGATGCTCGTATAAAAGATGACCCAGGACAAAAAAGGTCTCTGCCCTCTTGGCAAGAAGATTGGAATAATAGATTTACAGGGATGGAAAGTCCGACTCACAAACAATCGTATGAGTTACTTTTAAACTCCATCGCAAGTGATTTAGGAATAAATAACTCTCGTTAAAATAGTCCAACGAATCTGGCCCTTAATTTAAACACCTTAATGATAATTTAATTTCTAAATACAATAAAAAAGGCCGCTCAGAGAGCTGCCTTTTTCATATTTGGTGGAGCTGGGGGGATTTGAACCCCCGTCCGAAAAGCCTCGACCTTTGGTACTACATGCTTAGTATCGTCTTTTAGTTAACCTTATACAGCTCGGACGAACACGATCTGCAAAGGCGAGGCCGCTTAGTTTTAGCCCTTCAACCCCGGCCAGGGTTTCCGTAGCGAGTCCGTGTAGGGTGACACTTCAGAACCGGGTCCACAGACATACACCGGAGAAGTGCTAGCGGGCTATTATGCCGCTAGAGCGTAGTTATCGTCGTTTGCGATTACTTTAAATTGCGGCTTTTTTACGAGGCCAACCGCACCTCGACATGCACCTCGGGCGTCTTGAATTCCGTCGAATCCTAATCAGCCCCTGAATTTGGTATCTCATTCAGAGTGTTCAAGCAGTATAACTGAGTAGCCTATTCATACTCAAGGCATTAATCAGGAAATTTTTGCTAAGTGCCTTTGAATGCTGAATTTTCAAGCAAGAAAAATCAGTTTTTATACATATTTTTACATTTAATGCATACATTATCTTAACATAGTACAAAAGTTGTGCTGAAATAGGAAACGTTGTTACCCTTCTTCAAAATAACCTGTAACAACACATAACTATAATAACAGGCAGTTTTTTACAGGGCTTTTCAGATGTCGATGTTTTCATTCGATGAACAAAGTGGCTATGTCTCTTTGTGTGAGCATCCTCGGGATGCGGGTTTTCCCACTACAAGTTCTCAGTTAATTGAACTACTTGAGCAGTCTCCTTATGCCTGCTACGAATATATTGATGCCAATATCGGTAAGTTATTTATACCTAGCAGCCAATATCAAAGCCAATCTTTAGTGGTTGCTAAAGCGGTTGATGCTCACCTCGAAGTAAAGGTCGATGCTAAAAACATGGTGGTTGAAGCAAGCCTAACAACGGCCCGTGGCGGTAAGATTGTCAGCATGGATATGGCGCAAGAAGTGCTTGCAGAGGCGGGCGTGATTAAAGGCATTAGTTTACGAGCCCTTGATACCTTTTTAGGCCAACAATTTAAGCAACCACCCGGCGCCCATTACACCGCAATTGTTGCCCATGGCAGAATGCCTAAAGAAGGCACTGATGCTAAATTTGTACGCTTATGCTCTACAGCACAAGACCGCGTTCTTAGCCCGCAAGCGACCTCTGGCGGTAAAGTCGACATGCGTAATTTAGGTGCCATTATTACCGTTAAGCCGGGTACACCATTAATGCAACGAGTTCCTGCAACACCCGGTGAAGATGGCTTTACTGTGTTTGGTGATGTGATGCCAGCTAAGCCCGGTAAAGACTTACCCCTAGAGCCATTCGAAGGAACGCGTATTGACCCTAATAATAGCGATATGTTGATTGCCGATGCGAAGGGGGTGCCTGTTGCCCTACCCCGCGGTATGCGCGTTGACGACGTATTGTGTTTTCATCATGTAGATGTGAGTACGGGCCATGTCGAATTTGATGGCAGTGTTATTATTAGTGGTGATGTAAAAGATGGTATGCGCGTCAAAGCCACGGGTGATATCACTGTATTAGGCTTTGTTGAATCAGCCACAATTGAAAGTAAAAGTGAAGTCACCGTCATGCTTGGGGCTGTTGGCAGAAAACGTGAAAACGTCGAAAACTTTACCTGTAACATCACGGCTTCGCGCACTATCTCAGTGGGTTATGCTCAGTACTGCCATATAAAAACAGAGCAAGATTTATTCATTGAACGCCAAGCTTTACATTGTGATTTAAGCGCTCGCCGCCTTATTCGAGTCGGCAAAGCCAATAACCCGCGAGGCAAAATTATTGGTGGCAATATTTTAGATGCGATGCGAATTGAAACTGGCGAGCTTGGTGCGCCATCAGGCACTAAAACACGGGTTTTCATTGCTCAGTACTGGCATGATTTACGCCAAAAGCAGCAGCAAATTAATGACTTTGAAAAGTTATTAGCGACAAAAGCAGCTGCCTTACAACAAGCTCGCAAAAAGGCCAATAAAATACCCGACCCAGCTCAACGGGCGCATTATATTAAAAAGATCACTGCCAGCGAACAGCAGATTAAAATTAAAACGGCCAATACTAGGAAAAAGAAACACTTAGTGAAAATTAAGATTGCGCGCTTATTGGCAACAAGCCGCTTAAAAGTGAATGAATTAATGCATCCAGGGGTGGAGCTTAAGATAGCGCAAGAGAGTAAACAGTTTTCACGTATTTACCCTCCTAACATGGTGCGTTTTTTTGAAGGTAAGATCACTCAGTCGTTTTAACGGCTGAGTCTTGCTCTTCTTCACTTGCTTCAGTTTCAGGCAATGGCCAACCGCCGAGTTGTTGCCAGCGATTAACGATTAAACAAAACAGTTCTGCTGTGCGTTCGGTATCATAAAGTGCTGAGTGAGCTTGTTTATTATCAAACTCAATACCTGCCGCCCTACACGCTTTAGCTAATACTGTTTGCCCTAGTGCAAGACCTGCCAATGATGTGGTATCAAAGCTAACAAATGGGTGAAATGGCGTGCGCTTAATTTTACAACGCTCAATGGCGGCATTTAAAAAGCCGTGATCAAACGCTGCATTATGTGCTACTACCACTGAACGCTGACAACCCGCTGCTTTTTGTGCCTTGCGCACAACTTTACAGATTTCTTTAATCGCTTCTTCTTCAGGCACTGCACCACGCAGCGCAGAGAATGGATCAATACCATTAAACTCAATGGCCGCTTGTTCAATATTCGCGCCTTCAAATGGCTCAACATGAAAATGCACAGTATGATCAATACTTAACACGCCGTCGTCATCCATTTTAAGGACAGATGCAGCGATTTCTAATAACGCATCGGTCTCTTTGTTAAAACCTGCGGTTTCAACATCAATCACAACAGGAAAAAAGCCACGAAAGCGTTTTGCGAAAAGAGTTTGTTCAGTATTTTCCATAGTCTTCTTGGTTTGCCAGTGTAAGCTGGCTATTATGTCAAAAACCACGGCTACTCTGCTAGAGTAAATAGTGTGAAATCGCAGATTCTTACTGAGTTTTTAGGCACATTACTTGCTTTATATTAATCAGCTAGCCCTGTGTTTAGTATGCTGATGCAATTAAACACAAAAATTGCCAATTATTTGGCATTGATGATTTGTTGGAGAATTACCGTGATGAAGCTTTCATTACTTCCTTTAAGCCTAGGCCTATTAACCTCAGTTGCAAGTATAAATGCGCATGCAGCCATGCGTGAGTATACCGCTAATGCTGATATGTCGAACTGGCAAATGGTTAAAACATCTCGCTTAGAATGCCAATTAAATCATGAAGTTCCTTACTATGGTGAAGCAATTTTCAGCACCACTGCCAGTAAAAATAAAGACGTAAACTTTAACCTTGATATGGTCGTACGCCCAGACAACTACAGTATTGCTGGTCTAAAAGCCGTACCACCTAGTTGGCGTGCAGGTATGCCTGCTCGAGACTTAGCGAATATGAAACTATTACGCAAATTTGACGGCGAGCTTGGCAACAAAACTGCTTGGGAAATGCTCACCGAACTTGAAAAAGGTTACCAACCGACATTTTATTACCAAGACTGGCAAAACAGTGCCGATAAAATTGCCGTTGGTTTATCGAGTGTCAACTTTAAGCAAGCTTATTGGGCGTTTTTACAGTGCCGAGATGCAATGCTGCCTTACAGCTTTGAAGATATTTCGTTCACAGTGATGAACTATGAGCCTAATACCAGCAAGCTGACTAAATCATCACAAAAACGCTTAGATAAAATTGGCGAATACTTAAAGTACGACACAAATATCGAATCTATTTCAATATCTTCTTACACCGACAGCTACGGTGGTCGCTGGAACAACCTCGAATTATCAAAAAAACGCGCTAAAGCGATTAAGGATTACATTGTTAGCTTAGGGGTCGATGAAAGCAAAGTAGATACCGATGGTTACGGTGAAAAGCGCCATGTTGCTAGCAACGACAACATTTTAGACCGAAACAAAAACCGTCGTTTAGTCATTCAAATTGCAAAAATGTAGCCGCTGCAGCGGCTACTAACCTTAACTCATTTCTACCGACTTCACGCCTTTAAAGCGCTTTAGCCACTTATCGCCAAACTGAAAAAATGCGAGGCTAATCATAATGATGGTCGCGTCAACAATCAGTGCTTGGTCAATGGGCTCATCATTAAGTAAACCACCAATCGCGATTGCAAAACTTGGTGTGATCAGGGTTGTTAATGCGACCGTGCTGGCGTTCAACTGTTGCAATACATGAAAATACGCCAGCGCACCAATTAATGAACCAAACACGCCTAAGTAAACAATTGAGTACAGTGATTTTGCACTCCACATCTGGCTATTAAGTTGGCCATCTACAAGCAACCAAGTAATAAAAAACAGTGGGGTTACAAAAACCAACGCACCAAATGTGGTGGCCATTGGATGAATAGCAATTCTTACCCGTTTGATCATCACACCGCTCAAACTAAAAAAGCACACCGCCATAAATACATATAACAGACCACTAAGCTGCTCTACCCCACCTTGAATATGGCGTTGGCTTACTAAAAATAAACCGATTAAAGCACAGCCAAGTGCGCCAAGCTTAATGGCGCTAAACTTAGGTTCATTCAAGATCTTTTGCGCAAGTAAGCCCGATAAAATTGGCGCAAGGCCAAACATCAATGATATTAACCCTGAAGGCACTGTTTTAGCAGCCATGTAGCTTAATAACATGCCGCCAAAAATACCTATGCTTGAATAGCCATAAAGGAATAAAGCACGGCGATGCCATGGCACTCGGATATTGGCAACAGCAACGACAAACGAAGCCAACACCAGCCCCACCAGCATGCGTAAAAACACAGCCAGAGTCGGCGCTACCGTTTCACTACTCCAAACAATACCCAGTGGTGTTGTTGACCAAATCACCACCATTAAAAAATATGAGGCTTTAACAGGCACAAGCTTATTCCTTTAAAAAGGCGAAAAAAGCGGAAGAGAATTTAAAAGGGAAATAACCAACCGCTTAGAACGCGGTTAGTAAAACTTACTTAATTAACCGCAGCACATAACAGACCATACGACTGATGAGGTCAGGCGCATACAATTGTTTGTTGGTCGTTGGTTTAGCTGCATCATGGTATTTAATAAAGTAAGTTGAAGAAGCTTAAGAATCCGCCTAAATGGTGATTTTGTCAACACGAATACTCATGCTATTTGGCAAAAAGTTATTTGCTGATTTCAACAGCCTGTTTGCACATGTAAATCATAGGTTACATTTAATTTCTTTGATTTATAACAAAACTATTTAAGTTTTGTTAAACAAGTTATATCTTGCTTGCCTCTCACGAAGTTTAAGGGGCAAAAAGTGCTTAAAAATAAAACAATAGGTAGCATGTTAATTGTTGCTGGCACCACCATAGGTGCAGGGATGCTGGCATTGCCTATCGCCTCCGCAGGGCTTGGTTTCACAACAGCGTTATCACTAATCTTTTTAACTTGGGTTTTAATGACCTACACAGCATTGCTGATGCTAGAGCTCCATCAATATGCCGACAGAGATGCAACCCTCAATACGTTAGCTAAGTCATGGTTGGGTAAACGTGGGCAATGGGTCGCTAACTTTTCGGTGATGTTTTTGTTTTACGCATTATGCGCTGCCTATATCGCAGGTGGCGGTGCGCAATTACAAGAAAAGCTCAACAATGGTTTATCGCTTTCTTTAGCGCCGCAAGTTGGCTCAGTTATTCTGGCTGTTGTGATTGGTACTGTGGTGACACTAGGTACTAGCAAAGTCGATAAACTTAACCGCGTACTGTTCACCATTAAAGTGTGTGTATTAGCCAGCTTATTTTATATGCTGACGCCTTATGTTCACGGTCAACACTTACTTGAAATGCCGATTGAACAAGGTCTAATTTTATCTGCAATCCCAGTGGTGTTTACCTCATTTGGTTTTCATGGCTCTATTCCATCGATTGTGAAATACGTGGGTTTAGATATCAAAACACTTCGTAAAGTAATGGTGGCAGGTGCGGCACTACCTTTAGTCATTTACATTTTTTGGCAGTTACTTAGCCAAGGCATAATGAGTCAAAACGACTTATTGCAAAGCCAAGGCTTACCTGGATTTGTAAGCAGTGTTGCTAGCATTGCTCACAGCCCACATGTTGCTACTGCTGTGAACATTTTTGCTGATTTAGCGTTAGCCACATCTTTCTTAGGGGTGAGTTTAGGTTTATTCGACTTTTTTGCTGATGCATTCAAAAAAGGTGATGGCAGTAAAGATCGAATCAAAACAGCCTTGATCACCTTTATTCCACCGCTAGGCTTTGCGCTATTCTATCCACAAGGGTTTATTATGGCACTTGGCTACGCCGCCATTGCGCTGGTTATTTTAGCGGTGTTTTTACCGGTTGCTATGGTCTATAAGCAACGAAGCAGCAATCCTGATGCAGGTTACCAAGTTAAAGGTGGTAATATTGGCTTAGCACTGGCCGCCCTGTTTGGTGTGCTTATTATTAGTGCTCAAGGTTTACAAATGGCGGGGCTTATTCCAGCGATTGGTTAAACAGCTCATCAAAAAAAGCACCCGAGGGTGCTTTTTTGTGTCTGGTTTAAAGCTTAATTAAAACACCATTGCTTTACCACGGCCAGATGCTTCAGAGGCTGCATCTAATTTACCGTCTTTATTGATGATCACATGCATATCACCAAAATGGCGTTCATCAAGTGTATAACCCATCTTCTCAAGCGCTTTAACAACCTTTGGTTCAAGACCTGTGTGGTATCTAATCACATTTTTAGGCCATAGCTGGTGATGAAAACGTGGGCTGTCTACCACTTGCTCTGCAGTCATATCAAATTCAACCGCATTTAAAATAGACTCATACACAGAGCTAATAATCGTGGTGCCACCCGGAGAGCCAGTTACCATTTTAACTTTATTATCCTGAAGTAGAATGGTCGGTGTCATTGAGCTCAACATACGTTTATGAGGTTGAATTTCGTTAGCTTTACCACCAATTGCACCAAATACATTCATCACACCTGGCTTGGCACTAAAGTCATCCATTTCATCATTCAAAATAAATCCTGCGCCCGATACAACCACGCCACTGCCAAAGCTTAAGTTGATGGTCGTGGTATTAGCAACGGCATTACCCCACTTATCTAGAATAGAAAAATGCGTTGTTTGCTCACTTTCGTGTAAACCTGGTTTGATGTTCTCGGTAGTTGAAATGGCATCTGGATGGATTGTACTTGCACGCTTGGCGAGATAATCATCTGCAAGTAGAGCTGTTTTTGGCACCTCATAAAAATCTGGGTCGCCTAAATATTCTGCTCTGTCGGCAAATACGCGTTTACCTACTTCAGCCAAAATATGAACATAGGTGGTCGAGTTGTGCTCAAGCTTTCCTTCTGGCTTTGCCAAGTCGTACATTTTTAGCCATTGTAAAATAGCAATACCACCTGAACTTGGCGGTGGCGATGTGAGCACTTCGTAACCGCGCCAATTACCTTTAATCGGTGTACGCGATTTAGCTTGATAAGCTTTTAAGTCTTGCTCAGTAATAATACCGCCGTGTTGCTTCATAAACGTCGCAATGATCTTCGCTGTCTCACCTTCGTAGAAACCTGCTTTACCTTGATCACGAATACGTTTTAGTGTGGCGGCAAGTTCCGGCTGTTTAAATACCTTATTTGCTTTGGCATCAGCAAAGTAATCGGCAAAGTTAATGTTTACCGATTTTTTGGCCATTCGCGCAATGTAACGCTCGATACTTGCGGCTAGCTTAGGATGCACAATAAAGCCCTGCTCGGCTAATTTAACCGCAGGCTCTAGCAGTGTTTTCCACTCTAAGCTTCCGTGCTTTTGATGGGCAAGCCACATACCAGCAACACTGCCCGGAACTCCACTTGCGTGAATACCGTACACAGACATGTTATCAATAACATCGCCTTTATCATCAAGATACATATCGCGATGAGCCGCAGCAGGGGCTGTTTCGCGGTAATCAATAAAGTCACCTTTGCCATCTTTTTGGATCAGCATAAAACCGCCGCCACCAATGTTTCCGGCTTCTGGTAAAGTAACAGCTAATACAAACTGTGCCGCAATTGCCGCATCAACGGCGTTACCGCCTTGCTCTAAAATAGCGCGCGCCGTATCACTGCTGTAACTATCTGACATCGCGACAGCTGCTTGCTTTGCAAAGCTTGACGGATGAAAGAATATAGCGGTAACGATCAACAGATGTGCCGCGTATTTGACTAAATTTGCCATGGTACTTCCTTTTTCTTGATGTTATTTTGACCATTTAGACATGCGAAACCCTTAAGGTCAATTAGTTACGATTAACTTAGCTAAGCTGCTCTTTAGGACATGAATAAAGTACTGCAGGTAATTCACCTTGCTCATCTTTATGGATATAGTTTTTTACAAACTTAAGGCCTAGTTTTTCCATCACCTTTATTGAGCCTAGGTTATCTTGAAGTGCTGTGGCACTGAGCGACTTTATTTCTTCTGGCTCGCTTACGGCTTTAGCAATGGCAAGTGCTGCCTCAGACGCATAGCCTTTGCCCCAGCTCATTTTTTTAAAGCGCCAGCCAATTTCTAAATCACTAAAATCAGGCTGTTCAAAAAAGCCCATAGGCCTGACTAATACCCAACCAATAAATTCATTGCTCTCGATGATGTTTACTTGCCAAAGCCCCCACCCTTTTTGCTCATTTTTATAGGCATTCAAGCGTGGAATAAACACCTCTTTAATGGTCTGCATACTGGATACTTTGCCACGAGTTAAGTGTTTCATTACCTCAGGGTCGTTATCGAGCTCATAAAGTAGCTCGGCATCATTTTCATCCATTAACCGAAAACTTAATCGTGCTGTTCTAGCTATATTCATTTTTTATTGCTTATACTGCTTAAGAGTTGATTAACCATTAGAGAAAAATATGAACAAATTAGCAAGCTTAGTTTTATTAGGCTGTATTGCCTTAACAGGTTGTGATGACGCAGAGCAAGCCAAAAAAGATGCCAGCGAAGCAAAAGAGGAAGTAAAGCAAGCCCTAAATGATGCTTGGAGCGACGTAAAAGACGCCACCAATGAGTTTAATGACGACTCACTGCAAGAGTTACTCGAAGAGAGTAAAAAGATGGGATTAAGCATGTATGACGACGGTAAAGAAATTGCCTTAGATGCATGGATTGAGAGTAAAGAAGCGGCTGGTGAGCTGTCTGAAAAAACCAAGCAAAAAGCAAAAGAACTGGCTGAAGAATTAAGAGAAGCGCGCGAAAAGCGAGAACAAGAGAAAAATAATTAAAAAGAAAGGGCAAGTATTTACTTGCCCTTTTTTGTTAGTAATTAAAGCTCAAATTCTTTTTTGAATTTTAAGCCAAATTCACTGCGGTCATTGCTGCGCATTACGCCAACAAAACCAGATTGTTGTAAGCGACCTACATCGTATACTTCGTTTAACACGTTCTCACCGTAAAGAGTCACTTCAAAGTCACCGTTCGGGTTTAAGTAAGAAATGTTGAAGCCCACTAATTCACGAGAGTCAATATGTTCACTTTGGTTGTAAACCGACTGACCTTGCATATCGCTGCGGTATGAATAGTTAGCGTTTACTGCCACTGTGCCACCGTTACTTAAATCAATGAAATAAGAAGGTGCGACCATCACAGTCCAACGTGGTGTTAGTGCTGGTGAGTCACCTTTACCAATACCTAATACACCGTCATCTACTTCTGTGATTTCTGAATCTAGGTAACCAATTGCGCTACGTAGCGTAAAGTCATCAGTAAATGCAATTGTTGTCTCAAGCTCGATACCTTGTGCTTTAGATTCACCGGCATTTTCTACGATAGTAACAAAACCGCCACCTGCAGTTGGATCTGAGAATGGTAATGCCAGGTCTGTGTAGTCAGTAACAAACACAGCAAGCATCATAGATACATCTTCATGTACTTGACCTTTTAGGCCAAGCTCATAGTTAATTGCTTTTGTTTCATCGAAAGAAACAAATTGATCAGGACCACCAAATGGACGCGGAGGGAAACCACCTGTTTGATAACCTTTTTGGATTTGGCCATACACGTTCATGTTATTGCTAAGCTGGTAAGACGCATTTAAATCCCATGTTACTGCATCAAAATCAGCACTTACGTATTTACGTGTCGCAAACGTTGGGAATAAGGCATCGGCTTCTTTTTTATCTTTCGAATAACGTAGACCACCGCCTACAGTTAAATCGTCGCTTAGGTCATAGCTCGCATTGATATAAGCTGCGTATGAGTTAGTTTCTTGGTTGATATCAAAGTAACCATAATCACCAAAAGACGCTGTAGTACCATCATTCAGAAGACCATCAGGTGTATTGAATGGGCTAAATACAAACGGGCCAGAGCTTGTGAAGCCATCTTCATTAAAGAAGTATAAGCCAGACACAAAGTCCATATTATCGAAGCTACCGTTTAACTGGATTTCGAATGAATATTGATCTGCGCCGCCTTCTTCAGGGAACTCTGATAAGTTAAGGGCAACAGCATCATCATCAAGACCCCCTTCGTATTCTGAGCTACGGTAGCTGGTGATGAACTTAGCCGTATACGTATTATTGATATCCCAGTCAGCTGTTAGTGAAGTACCCCAGCCTGAATAAGCCGTCGATTCAATACCCGCTACCGTTGTTGCTAAATCATCAGGTTCGCTTGGTAACATGTCTTCTGTTAGTAGTGGGAAATCACCATTGAATGGGTCATTCGGGTCAAGTGGCGCCGTTAGTTCAATTGTGTATGGTGATTGGCCTGATTCGTTATCAACACCATCAATTGAGAACACAAAAGATAAGTCGCTGTTTGCTTGCCATTTAAGCGCCATACGACCGCTTAACTCTTGCTCTTCACCAATTTCTTTTTCTGGGTTTGCAAGGTTAATTGCTTCGCCTACACCATCGCGTTGCTTATAAGACACGCTTGCAGACATGCTTACAGTGTCAGTAAGGCTGTTATTAAAGTAAACGTCACCGGCTAAACGACCACGGCTACCTACTTTTGCATTTGTAGTTACAATGCCTTCATCACCAGGTTGCTTAGTAATAATATTTACTGCACCACCTAATGTGTTACGACCGTACAAAGTACCTTGCGGACCACGTAATACCTCTACACGCTCAACATTTGGTAATGATAAGTTAGAGCCCATTTGGCGACCAAGGTAAACACCGTCTAAGTAAACACCTACCCCCGGATCAGTTGTGATCACGTGGTCTTGTAAACCAATACCACGAATAAATACAGATGCATGGGCCGCATTACCTACACCATAACGAGTGATGTTTAGGTTAGGTACGTATTTACCGATGTCTTCAAGGTTGCTCATGTTCGCTTTATCAATCAGGTTTTCGCCGATTGATGTCACTGCTGTTGGCGACTCAAAAATGCTTTCTGTACGCTTACGCGCTGTTACTTCGATTTTTTCAAAAGCATCTTGTTTAGCAGTGGTTTTTTCTTGCTCAGCAAAGGCTGAAGTAGATAATGCAGCAACAATGGCTACAGTTAACTGTGAGAGGTGACGTAATTTCAATTAAAACTCCAAAGGATACCGTGTGTGTGTATTTTTACCCGTAAATTTCAGGCATAAAAAAAGACGCTTAGGTATAAGCATCTTTCCTCTGGAGGGGTATTATATGTTAGTTTTGTGAAAATATGTATAATTATTTTAATTTTTATCAAAAACTGTATAAATAAACCACATCACCTCCGTATTTTCGAATTATAAGCTACTAAATTCTTTGCAAATTAGTAAATAAAAATAAATGTTTAGCTCTGTATTACCGCTATAAACTTACTAGTTAACACAATTAAAATGAACAAAAAGTGAACCTTATTTTTGTTGTTTTTCAATAAAGTAGAAACAAATTTCAGAAATTTCTCAGCTTCCAAAGAGTACCTAGCTCAGGTAATGTTTAATTAAGTGCAGCCAAGTTGGCAAAAGCTAACTAAACAAAAATGTGCGCAAAATTTTCCTCTGTTGGAATTTCATTTTTTAAACGTAATAATCAGCAACACAATTTACTTGTTATCATTTATCGATAGTTTTTGGCGTGAATATGGATTTTCTTTTTAATAAAAGCGCGGCTGATTCTGTATCACCTGCTTCGACTCTTCCCTACTGTATTGCGAATGATGATAAAACTCTGCTGCTTAATTACGACTCTTTAGACACTTTAACCAACCGTGAATTAATAAGTGAATTTATGAAGGTTCATGGCTATCATCATCTGGTAATTTTTAATATGCCTGATAGAGCGGATGTGCTGCCATTAAAAGACTGGCCAAAGCTAAAAGGGTTATTTTTCAAAAACACCAAAACTGATATTTTTGAACAAGGGCTACAAGAAATTAAAAAGGGAGCCTTGTGGTTTCCAAGAACAGTAAGCGATAAATGGATGAGAGAAATGCTCGAAACTGAGCAAAAAAATCAAATTCAATCAAATAACTTAACGTTTAAAGAATCTAAAGTACTGCACTTGCTTTCTTCTGGCGCGACCTGCCCTCAAATCGCCGATACTTTATTTATTAGCGAAGCGACGGTGCGAGTTCACTTGCACAAGATTTACCAAAAAATTAATGTTAAAAACAAACAAAAAGCCTTGCAGTGGTGCGAAAGAAATATAGACAAACTCAATAAGCTTGCGGGCTAAATTGCAATTAAGTTGTAACTTGGTACAGCCTCATAATTCTGTTTCCATCCTAGCGCCTATAACATGCGCTATACAGCATTGCTCAAAGCTTTAAGTATTTTTGCAAAATAATTATTTAACTCTTTGCCTTTTGGGAAAATCGTTTTTGATTGAATAACAAACAAATAATGGTCTATGCTTTTACTTGACCACATTTTGCAAGGAGCAAACTTTGAAAGTACTCACCCCCTTACGCGCCACAATTTTAATGGCAGTCACAGCGGTCTCATTGACAGGTTGCCAGCTTACCTCAAGTGAATTACCTGCAATCAGTGATTCAGGAACAAAAAACTCAGGTCACGTTGTGTGGCATGATTTGATTACACCCAATTTGGCACAATCTCAAACATTTTATGGCAGTGTATTTGGTTGGCAGTTTCAAGCCGTTAACGATAGCTATACGCTGGCATCCTTAGACGGAAAATTAATTGCAGGCATGGCTGAACTTGATAATAAGCAAAATGCTAGCCACTGGTTGAGCCTTATCAGTAGTAAAGACATCGCTGCCGTCAGTGAAAAAACTATCAAAGCCGGAGGTAAAGTCTTAGTAAGCAGTACCGAAATTAAAGGCCGTGGCACTATTGCTGTATTAGAAGACCCCCAAGGGGCTGTTTTTTCACTGATCAATACTGTTAATGGTGACCCTGAAACGCATCAAACCGATAACGGCTGGATTTGGCAAGAAGTATGGAGTGATAACCCTGAGCAGAGCAAAGCCTTTTACCAATCACTTGGTAATTATTCAGCACAAAATAAACCGCTTAATAATGGCAATTACAGTTACTTAGCCTTAAATGGCACACCTGCGATTGGCTTTGTAAAAAAACCAGATGCCGAGATAGGCAACACATGGGTGAATTACATTAAAGTAGCCGATGTTGACGCGACCCTATTAAAAGTAACTGCCGCAGGCGGCATAGTTCTAATGGCACCAAATGACAAAGTACGAAGTGGCAGCGTCGCCATTATTCGTGATCCAGCGGGTGCTGGTATTGTAATTCAGGAGCAAATGTAATGAATAAAAAAATGATTCGCTTAGCTGCTCTTGCGGCTGCAATGTTAGCTTTAAATGCCTGCACCCCCTATGCAAGCCTAGATATTAATGCGCCATTTAAAGTAGGTCCTGTGTACGTTAACCCAAGTATTGGCATTGGCGGTACACTTTAATCAATTTCAGGGCGCTGCGTTTTAAACAAAGCGCCCTATCATTAGTGTTTTACTTTTAAGCGCCGTACCTGGGTCAGCACATCTTCAGCTTTGGCGCCTAGGTAAACGTAAATTGCCAGTGCAATCAACAGACCTACCACAGCAAACATCATCAATACAGCAGGTATAACATACTCAGTTTGCCCGAGTGCTGCTTTAAACATGGTTAGTAAGGCTTCTATCGATACTGCAATCAAAATTGTTGAGATAAAGCGTGTGATCGTTCGTCTTGTTGAGCTGTGCCGAAAAATATCCTTATGCATGAGGATTTCTTCTTCTAGAATTGTTTTGCCTAAATCAAAAATAGCCAACGCTAAAGTAACAAAGATAATAATAGTAAATGGTTTAAGCGGGTCTGACTGGGTGTCTTCGCTTAAGACTAAGTCCGCCATTCCGGCAAATACTTTATATAACAGATAGAACACCAAGCAGAACAAACAAGCGACAATCAAGCCATAACCCACCTTAAAGTAAGGTGTCATTCTTGCTCGCTTGGTGTCTCCCATAATAAATTCAATCAGTTCTGTTAAACACACATCGATAACCAAAAACTGCTGTTTATCGTTGCCTGAAGGGATTGTTTTGATCACTGAGATACAAAGGTGCTTAGTCGCAGTCGAAATATATGGCGAAGTAAAATGCGGCACGGGTGTTGACGAAGCGAGTAAAAAATAAGGCCGAGCACTTAAGTCCTGCCCAGCCCCAATATGACCCAGTTTCTTGTTGTACTGACGCTTAAAGCAAACATTGTCACCTTGCTGAATGCCTTGTTCATTCAAGCAATATTGCAATTCTAGAAATGGATATTGATTGACGAGCTGTTGGTAGGCTTGCTTGTTAGTCAACGATGCCTGAACACTGGCAAGTATAGAAAGAAGAAGTTCATGAATAAGCTGTTGTTGCTCTTCATAGCGTTCTATAGCACTTAAATAACTCATTCTGGCCATCTTGCTTCCTCAAAGTAGTGATATCCACTCTAGTTAAGCAAGGAAGACTCCAATTTTTATTTCAATTAATAATCAATTAGTTAATTTCGTGAACGGGAATGACATTAGAATAAAAGCACTATAAAGGTGCGCATTTTGTTTTATGAAGCACTAAAACGAAAAAAGCTGTAACTCTGTGAGTTACAGCTTTTTAATTTTGGTGCGGATGGGGGGACTTGAACCCCCACGGCCGAAGCCACCACCCCCTCAAGATGGCGTGTCTACCAATTCCACCACATCCGCATACAATTCTGTATGTTGTTAAGCTTTACGTTTACTTGAGGAATGAAAACTGCTTAACGATAATTAGCAAAGCTAATTAGTTAGGTACGTCAGACGTTTTATCTTCTGTCGCAGGCACATCAGATTGTGCTGGCGTTACAGTTTCAACAGCTGGCGCAGCTTCTAGGTTTTCCCACTCATCAGTCTTTTTGATTTGACCTGCAGTAAGGTTACCTAGAACAATACTTAGTACGAAGAAGATCGTCGCTAAGATTGTTGTTGTTTTAGTCATGAAGTTACCAGCACCTGATGAGCCAAATACGGTACCAGAAGCGCCAGCACCAAATGATGAACCCATATCTGCGCCTTTACCTTGTTGGATTAAAACCATACCAACTAATGCTAAAGCAACAATTAAATAAACTACTAATAAAATTTCGTACATCTTATACGGTCCCTTTTGCACTTTCACAGATAGCAGTAAATGAATCTGCTTTAAGACTCGCGCCACCAATAAGGCCGCCGTCTATATCTGGTTGTGCAAATAATAATTCGCTATTTTTTTCATTCACGCTACCACCATATAAGATGGTTAATTGCTGTGCTACGTCGCTATCTGAAGAAGCAATCTTCTCGCGGATAAACTTGTGCACGGCTTGCGCTTGCTCAGGAGAGGCAGTCTTACCTGTGCCAATGGCCCAAACGGGCTCGTATGCTACCACAGAATTCTTCAGTGCTGCTACACCTAATTTGCTAATTACAGCATCAATTTGAGCTGCAACCACTAATTCAGTTTCGTTTGCTTCACGTTGCTGCTCACTTTCACCCACACAAAGGATAGGAGTTAAGCCAACTTGCTGCGCTCGCGCAAACTTATCTGCAACAACTTCATCTGACTCACCGTAGATACTACGACGTTCAGAGTGACCAACCAAAGTGTAAGCTGCGCCTAGGTCTTTGACTAGCTGAGCATCAACTTCACCAGTAAAAGCACCAGCTTGGTTTTCAGAGACTGTTTGCGAACCAAACGTGACGTTTTGTTGCTGCAAAGAACTCAACAATGGGAATGGTGGAAACACCACTATATCCAGTTCATCCGATTGAACATTTTTGATAGCAGTTGATAACTGTTCAACAAGCTCTAGAGAGCCGTTCATTTTCCAATTACCTGCGACCATCGGCTTACGTGTTGCCATTATTCCACTCCACATTAGAAAGCGGGCAAGATACTAACTCGACTTGCCCAAAGTTACAAGAGGTTATTGTTATGCCTCGGTTTGTTTGCTCACAGTTTCGACAACTGCGGCTATTTTACGTGCGCTATCAAGGACAACTTTTTCCTGTTCAGCTTCAACCATTACTCGCACAACAGGTTCAGTACCTGATTTACGAAGTAATACACGACCTGTATCACCTAATTTTTCTTCAACTTGTGCAACAGCATCAATCACCGTTTGATCTTGCGTTGGATCAGTACCTTGTGGGTAGCGCACATTAATCATTTTCATTGGATATTTTGTAAAGCCAGCCCCTAAGTCTTGCAATGTTTTATTCTGCGCTACCATCGCTGCTAATACTTGCAAGCTTGAGATAATGCCATCACCTGTGCTAATTAAATCTAGATTTAATACGTGACCTGAGCTCTCGCCGCCGATTTTCCAACCCTTCTCTTGAAGTAGCTCCATCACATAGCGGTCACCCACTTTGCTGCGAGCAAACTCGATTCCACGAGCCTTTAAGGCATTCTCAAGACCCATATTTGACATGACAGTGCCAACGACACCACCACCTAAAATATCGTCATTTGCAGCTTGGCAAGCAATGATATAGACAATGTCATCGCCATCAAATACACGGCCATTATGGTCAACCATCATTACTCGGTCACCATCGCCATCGTAGGCAATACCAACATCGGCATTGTGTTCTAATACCTTGCGTTTAAGCGTTTCAACATGAGTTGCTCCACACTCTAAGTTGATATTTACCCCGTTTGGCTCACAGGCATGGCAGATAACATCCGCGCCTAGTTCACGCATTACTGAAGGTGCAATGTTATAAGTAGCACCGTTAGCACAATCGAGAACAATTTTTAAACCTTCAAGCGATAAGCCTTGCGGGAATTGGCTTTTGCAGAATTCAATGTAGCGACCATCAGCAGTTTCTAAACGACGCGCTTTACCAAGCTTATCAGAAGCAACACAGGTCATTGGTTCATCCATCATGGCTTCAATTTCAAGTTCTACTTCATCTGCAAGCTTTAAACCACGACCACTGAAAAACTTAATACCGTTATCATGGTAAGGGTTATGAGATGCACTAATCACAATACCCGCTTCAGCACGGAAAGTTTGCGTTAAATAAGCAACAGCTGGTGTCGGCATTGGGCCTAACAAAACAACATCAATACCAGCAGCAATTAAACCTGCCTCAAGTGATGTTTCGAGCATGTAGCCAGAAATACGGGTATCTTTACCAATAATGACTTTTTTTGTGCCAATTTTTGATAATACACGCCCTGCAGCCCAACCTAACTTTAAAGCAAATTCAGGTGTGATTGGAAACTCACCCACCATGCCACGAACACCATCTGTGCCAAAATACTTTCTTGTGTTACTCATTTGAAATTCCTCGATCACATGCTTGCCAAACCGCTAGCACGTCAGCTGTTTCTTGTACGTCATGAACACGAATAATTTTTGCGCCATTTTGTGCTGCTATCAGCGCACCGGCAAGGCTTCCCGCTAAGCGTTCATGTGTGTCTCTATTTAATAAATTACCAATCATCGATTTACGAGAAAGGCCTGCTAGTACTGGTAAATTGAATTTATTAAATATATTAAACTCTTTAAGTATTTGATAATTATGAGCCAAAGTCTTACCAAAGCCAAAGCCCGGGTCTAAAATAATACGTTGTTGCTGAATGCCCGCTTGCTCACACACAGCTAAACGCTCTGCAAAGAACTCATTAATATCATTAAACAAGTCATTATAATGCGGGTTACTTTGCATAGTGCGAGGCTGACCTTGCATATGCATTAAGCAAATTGCCACCTCTGGGTATTGTGCCAGTACCTCAATTGCACCAGGTTCTTGTAACGCTCTAACATCATTGATGATGTCAGCTCCTGCGATTATCGCTTGGCGCATTACTTCGCTCTTGCTGGTATCAATCGAAATAATACAATCACTGCTTGCTCTAAGCGCTTTAACTAAAGGAATAACGCGTTCAAGCTCATCTTCAAGAGATACATCAGGTGCCCCTGGGCGGGTAGACTCACCACCTATATCAATTATTTTTGCGCCTTGATTTAATAACGCATGAGCTTGTTTGACAGCGCTGTCTAGCTGGCAATAACTACCGCCATCAGAGAATGAATCTGGAGTGACATTTAAAATCCCCATCACCACTGGGGAATCGAGGTGTAATGTGCGACCTCGAGGTAAGTTAAGAACGGTCATTGAACACCTATGCTATAAATTAGCGTCAATTGCGCATTTATTATTCTAGATAACAGTTTGAAAATTGCGCATTTTTTGAAATAAAAAAGCCCCGACTAGCGGGGCCTTTCTGTGTCTAATTGTACCGACTATTCGGCTTTGTCATCAACATTTGTTTTTGTTTCTGATGATTCTTCTGGCTCTTTTGTGTCGTTTTCGACAACTTTTGCAGCAGAAGGAGCTGGCTTTTTATCATCTGAACGGCGGTCATGAACATCACGTGGCTCACGTACAGGCTGACGTGCCATTAAGTCATCAATTTGACCCGCATCAATCGTCTCGTACTTCATAAGTGCATCTTTCATCGCATGTAAGATATCAATGTTATCTTTAAGGATTTGCTCTGCACGTTGGTAGTTACGATCTGAGAATAAACGAACTTCTGTGTCGATCACTTTTGCAGTTTCATCAGACATGCTCATAGCACGGCTACCGCCGCCACCCATGTACATTTCGTTTTGATCTTCAGCGTAAAGTAATGGACCTAGTTTTTCACTTAGACCCCATTGAGTAACCATTTTACGAGCAATATCGGTTGCACGTTCAATATCGTTACTTGCACCGGTTGTCACTTTATCTTCACCATAGATCAGTGCTTCTGCTATACGACCACCGTAAAGGCTAGAGATCATTGACTCTAATAGCTCTTTAGAGTGGCTCACACGGTCTTGCTCAGGCAGGTACATAGTGACACCAAGTGCACGACCACGAGGAATGATAGACACTTTATAAACGGGATCATGTTCAGGTACCATGCGACCAACAATCGCGTGGCCCGCTTCATGGTAAGCAGTCATTTCTTTTTCCTGCTCACTCATCACCATGGTCTTGCGCTCTGCACCCATCATGATTTTATCTTTTGCAGCATCAAACTCTGCCATGCTAACAACGCGTTTGTTACCACGAGCTGCATATAAAGCGGCTTCGTTAACTAAGTTTGCAAGGTCAGCACCAGAGAAACCAGGCGTACCACGTGCAATTACCGCAGCTTCTACGTTGTCGCCTAGTGGCACTTTACGCATGTGAACTTTAAGAATTTGTTCACGACCACGAATATCAGGAAGTCCAACAACAACTTGACGGTCAAAACGACCAGGACGTAATAACGCAGGGTCTAACACATCTGGGCGGTTCGTTGCAGCGATAACGATAATACCTTCGTTACCTTCAAAGCCGTCCATTTCAACAAGCATTTGGTTAAGTGTTTGCTCACGCTCATCGTGACCACCACCCATACCAGCGCCACGCTTACGGCCTACTGCATCGATTTCATCAATAAAGATGATACAAGGTGCTGCTTTTTTAGCTTGCTCGAACATGTCACGTACACGTGATGCACCGACACCTACAAACATTTCTACGAAATCAGAACCTGAAATTGTGAAAAACGGCACTTTAGCTTCACCAGCTACTGCTTTAGCTAGTAACGTTTTACCCGTACCAGGAGGACCAACCATCAACACGCCTTTAGGGATGCTACCACCTAGTTTTTGGAATTTTGATGGGTCACGTAAGAAGTCTACAAGTTCAGTTACATCTTCTTTCGCTTCGTCACAACCAGCAACATCAGCAAACGTCGTTTTAACTTGGTCTTCACTCATCAGACGCGCTTTACTCTTACCGAAAGACATCGCGCCTTTACCGCCACCACCTTGCATTTGACGCATGAAGAAAATCCACACACCAATAAGCAGTAACATTGGGAACCAAGAGATTAAAATGCTGGCGAGGAATGACTGCTCTTCTGGCTTAACGCCTTTTACATTAACGTTGCTTTTTAAAAGATCATTCAAGATGTCTTTATCATACATTGGCATGATGGTTTGAAAGCGCTCACCATTTGTTTTAGTACCAGTAATCGTACCTGTGGTGCTTTCAATTGAGACTTCTTGGATAGCGCCACTACGAGCGTCGCTAACAAATTGAGTGTAACTTGTTTGGCGATCTGCCTGATCACCACCATTAAAGCTCTGAAACACTGACATTAGCACAACTGCAATGACCAGCCAGAGTATTAGATTTTTCGCCATATCGCTCAAGGAGTTAACCTCTTGTATCCAATTAATTTAAATTCAACTTAACGCAGCACAACTGTACTACAGTTTGTAGCCTGTCGCCACTATATAAACTTCCCGAGAACGGGCGCGTGATGCATCGGGCTTTCTAATTTTAACCGCTTTAAAGCTATTACGTACTTCCTGCAAGTATTGATCAAATCCTTCGCCTTGGAAGACTTTGACACAAAATGCACCATTTTTCTTTAAAACTTGGTGGCACATATCTAATGCCAACTCAACTAAGTACATACTACCAGCTTGGTCAACAGATGTATTGCCGCTCATATTGGGTGCCATATCAGAAAAAACTACATCAACATTTTTTCCATCAATACGGGTCAATAGTGCATCAAGTACCGCTTCTTCACGAAAGTCGCCCTGTAAGAAGTCAACACCTGCTAAGGAATCCATAGGTAAGATATCACAAGCAATTACTTGACCTTTATCCCCTACTTTTTCTGCTAAATATTGCGACCAACTACCTGGCGCAGCACCTAAATCAACCACCGTCATCGATGGTTTGATTAATTTATCTTTGTTTTGAATTTCGTCTAATTTGAATACCGCACGAGAACGCCAACCTTTCTTTTGCGCTTCGTGAACATAAGGATCGTCGAAATGTTCTTTCAGCCAACGCTTAGAACTGGCTGAATGTTTTTTATTTGCCATAAAATTAATACGTAACTAATTAGTAATATTCTCTAGATGGCGTTAGAATACCCTTAATTCAAGCCATATTCAGCAAAATTTGTAACATGATGAAATTATCGAACAAACAAAAGCAGTTTTTAAAAGGCCAAGCGCACAGTTTAAAACCTGTTGTATTACTTGGTGCAAACGGATTAACCGAAGGCGTTTTAGTTGAAATTGAAAGCGCCCTAGAAATTCATGAACTAATCAAAGTTAAAGTTCCTACAGATGAACGTGAAACTAAAACATTGATTTTTGACGCAATTGTTCGCGAGACAGGCGCAATAAAACTACAAACAATTGGCCATACAATTGTATTGTATCGCCAAAGCGAAGAGAAAAAGATTCAATTACCACGCGGTTAATCCTGCCTTGTGAAATTTCGAATCAGAAAAAGCCAGCAAATATGCTGGCTTTTTTGTAGGCAGAAATAATTTTGAATTAATTTGTAACTAAACTTTTTAGCTAGGCTATTTTTGCTCTCGCGTGTATTTAAGAACCCGATTAATAAACTCGGTAGTTAATTCATTAATTAACCCTGTTTCTGCATTGAGAACTAAGCTAAACCCTATGTTTAGATGCGGGAATACTACAATATCGCTGCGATAGCCTTGAACCCAACCACTGTGGTAATAAAGTACTTCATCATCATAGTTGTAAACACGCCAACCCAATCCATAGTAAGCATCTTTAACATGACTTCGCCAAACTCGGCGACGAGTTTCTTTTTTAGTATGTGTATAAGGACGGGTTTGTTTGATCAATGCTTCGAGTGGTAATACATCTGGGTATTGTCCTAGCTGCGCATTCAACCAAATAGCCATGTCATTTGCGCTGGCGTTCACACCTGCAGCTGCAGGCACTTTATAGTAATTCTTCTTTAAACGAGATGTATACCAACGCTTTCTTCCGCGTACATGAGGATGAGCATAGTTATTGTCTTTCACCATCCCCTCAAAACCAACACTGGCATCCACCATTTTTAAAGGCGCAAAGATATATTCTGAAATCCAATGTGAGTAGTCCATCTGTGTTGATTGATAAATCACTGAGTCAATCAAACTAAACATCACATTTTGATAGCCGTAGCACTCGCTTGGTTTGCAGATAGGCTCAACAGTCAATAGCCGCTCGACAATATCTGGGTAACTCATACGCGACTCAATTAGGTTATCGTATGCATTAGGTACTAGGCCACTAGAATGACTAAGGATATGATAAATTTTTAACTCATCTTTGTAAGCAGTATTAGAAAAAGCAGGAATAAACTTACTTATTGGGTCATCAATATTAAACTCCCCTTGCGCTGCAAGTTTAGCAGTTAATGAGCCCGCAAAGGTTTTAGAGACTGATGCCAATCGAAAGCGGGTATGTTTATCGACTTTACGACCTTTTTCTATTTTTGTTCGACCAATACCATTAATAAAATCATCATGACCAATATTTACAATCGCCAATGAACCACCTGGGATCCCTTTGCTTTTTAACTTACGGGTAAGGTGTTTATTATAATCAGCAACGAAAGTTTGCCATTGCTTATCACTCGAAGCAGCTTCTCCGCTAACAAAAAGCAGTAAAAAAGAAAAAAGAAAGGGAATTAAAGATAAGCTGTACTTCATTATTTATTTTTTTAAGTCTGTTTAGGAAGTTTCTTATAACATAATATCATGAACTTTTGCCTCGACTAACGTACAATACGCTTAATCTTAAATATTTATGGGTAGATTAATCTTTATGCGCTTACTTGTAGTTTTGTTTTTTACTTTAATTTCAGCTGGTTGTGCCCTTAAACCTGAACCTGCGCCATTACTTTCGATGCCAAAGAAACCAAGCTTACAAAGCCAACGCTTTCAAGTAGAGTATCAAACAGAGCATGCAGCTCCTAAAGTGAAGTCAGTACAGTTGCCTGCACATGCAGTTAGTAAAAACCAAACTGTGGTGATAGTTGCCGACAAAACCAGTGTGACAGATACACTTTACACGCAACTGACTGAAGCACTTACAGCCAAACAATTAAAGGTTGTAGAAGATGGCACTCAAGCAGATTACACCCTATCTATTCACCAGCTTGACCTTGAACTGATTGAAGACACAGAATATCAATTAGTCAAACCAGAAAAGCCTCTGCCTTTATTTGATGAAGTTGCAAAACAGTTTCCAGTTCAGCAATGTGCGACTATTTTAGGTCAAGTAAGCATGCGCTTAACTCACAAGAAAACCGGTGATGTTGTGTGGTTTGCAAAGTCATCAATTGACAGCGCAAGCTTTCACCGTGAACCCCTTATTTATAGCTTTGTACAACAGCAAGTAATCAAGAATGAGCTTGAAGTAGCGAGCTTTGTGCACGAGCAAAACTCGGAACAAGCTCGCATGGCGCGAATTAATCAAGAAGTGACGATTCCTGCTTATCAAACTATCACGCAAATGACCGCCTTAAAAAAAGAGCAAGGCCCGTGTAACCGTACAGAAATTAGTGCACTTACACCTATGATGCAGTACTACCTGAGCAGCATTTTAATCGATAAAATTAAAGTTCAGTAACTAACTTTTGCTGTTTGTCTGCCCATAGGCAAACAGCTTCCCTCCTTGAATTTGCAACACTTTCTTACACTTCCAATTTCTGTTACTACATTTTTTTACAGATTACAGGAACTCCTTAACAATATACTATAAGCTATTACCCTTTCTCACAGACAAGGAAGCAACATTGCGAGCTTACAGTGCCCTATTATTGATATGTTTAACCTTGCTTAGTACCACAAGCCAAGCAAGTAACCGCTATTATGCAGACAATACTTTAGAGCCAAGCCAAGGCTTTGCATGGGACTGGGGCATTGGGTTAGGTTACTACATTGAAGATTCTTACCTTGTAGGCATGGACTCTTACAATGATGGCATAGAGCCAGATGTACACCTCGCAGTTTCTTACGACAGCTTTTACCTCGATTACGACCAAAGCCAACTTAGTGGCGGTTTAACATTAGGTTACAGCGTTATCGATAAATTTGAATGGGGCTTAGATATTGTCGGCACCAACATTCAATCTGGCTTTGATGAAACAGGCTTAAATATTTATGGTAACGAAGTAATTAAAGAGCTTGAAGGGATCAGAACACGCGACTACGACTTTGATGTAGGTCTTCGCCTATCACGTCGCTTTGAAAACTCGCAAATTTCATTTGAATACCTGCATGATATATCAGGTGCGCATAATGGCTGGGTAATGAATTCGTTTTTTAGTCAGATCATTCCTTGGCGAAATTGGGAGTTTCGCTCTGGCGTTGGCTTAAGTGCCTACTCAGCAGACTTTACAAATTACTACTTTGGCATTTCAGAAGCTGAAGCGCTCGAAACTCGCCCTGTATATAACCCAGATACCTCTTACAGCCTTATTTTTGAATTTCATGCAGAATACCCAATTAACAGACATTGGGTGTTTTTAACTGGTTGGTTATCGACTTGGTTTTCAAACGATATTCACCAAAGCCCTATTATTTCTCAAGAGTATCAGCATAAAGCCAAGGTAGGCGTGCGTTATGTTTTCTAAGTATTACTTGTGCTTTACCTTATTACTGTCAGGGCCATTACTCGCTGAGCAGCAATCTGTAGGCAAGAAAGATATTGAAAATGCGTTAGTTGCCCTGCCCGACACTTGCGTAGCGCTGCGTGAAGGTAGGAATTGCTACGCTGAAGTTGATTTAACATGGCATCAGCAGCAAGTTGGTAACTACTGCTTACGTAATGCGCAAAGCAAGCACATTATTCAGTGCTGGTTGATGCAACAAAAGGGCTTATTTAGATACCAATTTGATTCAGCAGAAACCATAGGTTTTGAACTTATAAGCAGTGATAACGGTAAGGTTGTCGCAAGTACTGAAATACAATTACAGTGGGTCTATCAAAATCGTCAGAAGAAACGTCGTTGGCGACTGTTCTAAGCAGGAGTAAATAATGGAACATTACGGAACTATCTTATTAGTAGAAGATGATATTTCTCTCGCCAATTGGGTTGCGGAATATTTAATTGAACAAGGCTATCAAACAACAATATGCCAACGTGGCGACCAAGTGGTTGAACAGGTGCGTAAAACAAACCCTGACTTAGTTTTGTTAGATATTATGCTGCCTGGTCAAGACGGTATTAGTGTGTGCCGTGATTTAAGACAGTTTTATCAGGCCCCGATTATTATGCTCACCGCACGTGATGATGAAATGGATGAAGTGATTGGCCTTGAAGTTGGTGCCAGTGATTACATGATGAAACCCGTTCGCCCTCGCGCTTTATTAGCACGTATAAAAGCAGCACTTCGCTCTAAATCAGATACACAAGAATCAAGCACAAGCTCTGAGCTTATTAATGTGGGTAAGTTATCAATCAATACTGAGTCACGTACCGTTTACTTTAATAATGATGAGGTTCATATCTCAAGCGCTGAGTACCTACTACTGCATTATTTAGCAAGTAATGCAGGTCAAGTGGTTTCACGTGATGCAGTGTTTAAGGCAACGAAAGGGCGCGAATATGATGGCTTAGACAGAAGTGTGGATGTGCTGATTTCATCATTACGTAAAAAATTTAATGATGACCCTCAGCACCCTGAAAAAATTAAAACTATCTGGGGCAAAGGCTATTTACTTGTTGCCACCGCTTGGCAATAACGACTCGCGCCTGTGAAAAAGTTTTATATCTCACTCCTTGGCAGTGCCCTGCTTTCAATCATCGTGTTGGGTTGGCTAATTGATGCTTTTAGCCAACAAACCCAAGCACCTCAGGATGTGTTTTCTAGCGAAACACAAATGATTAAAGGCTTTGCAAAGCAACTCGCTAAGTATGATGCTAAAGAGCGTGAGCAAGCTATTGCGGATATTAACCAAAACTTTGCTGTGCAACTAGAGTATCGCCCTACACAGTCGCTTGCGCTACCTCATTCATTGTTAACACAAATAACCCAACCTAGTGGCCTTATCCTCGAAGATCAGCAAGGATACTATTTACTTTACAGTGAAGCAGCTTTAGGCACACACCACTTAAAAATGCGTTTAGATAAAGACTTAACACACGAGCAAGGCAACGATGTATTACTGACCTTGTTATTCTACGCTGGGTTATGCGTATTTATGGGCTTTATCATTGCGCCACTGGCCAAGCGTTTAACGGTATTAAACGAAGCGGCACAACGCTTTGCTAAAGGTGATTTAAAAAGCCGTATTCACTTATCTCACTTTACCTATATCAAAGATGTTGAGCTGACATTTAACCGTATGGCGAGTCAAATTGAAAAACTTCTTGATGAAAATAAGTTAATGGCATCAAGTTTATCTCACGATATTCGCACACCTATCGCCTGCTTAAGGTTTGGTCTCGAGGCAGCGCAAGACTGCCCTAATAACGAAAAGCGCCTTGAGTATCTTGCTCGAATGGAAAACGACTTAGATCAAATGGAGTCAATGCTAAAAAGTTACTTGGCATTTGCAACCCTTGAGCAAAAAGCGAATCAGTTGACCTTTAATCATTCTGATCTAGAAACCTATATTCTTACTTTAATTCATCAAATTGAGCCTAAGCTTGAACAACAAAGCTTGCGCATTAATCACCGAGTTGAAGGCGGTGATATTTGTGCTGATTTACACTGGTTAGCTCGGGCCATTGTTAATTTATTAAGTAATGCTTGCGACTTTGCTGAATCAGAAATTTTGCTCAGTGCAACCAGTACCAGTGAATCCGTTACCATAAAAATTGAAGATGACGGTCCGGGTGTCAGCGAACAAAACTGGCAAAAAGTATTTACTCCATTTTTCCAAGAACAAACACATCGTAACCGGGATGGCGAAAGCTACGGGCTTGGCCTTGCTATCGTTGCGAAAGTGGTTGATTGGCATCATGGTACGGTCGAAGTATCAAAAAGTAAGCAACTAGGTGGCGCGTGTTTTACTCTTTCAATTCAAAATAAAAGCCAATAAACATGTTTCATTTGTGTTAATTGTTTCGTATTGTAATGCGCAATTGCACGAAATCTACGCTGACAGCTCGCACATAACGAAGAACAACGAAAATGCGGATGATTAACCCTTTTTATTTAGCGTTAATTCAAGTAGATTGTCAGCGCCGTCACAAATAGAGAAGTAACAATAATATGAGCGCATCACGTGGGGAGTTCAGCTCCCGCTTTGGATTTATTATGGCTGCAGCAGGCTCTGCTGTTGGCTTAGGAAATATTTGGGGTTTCCCTACACAAACTGCAAGTAATGGCGGTGCCGCATTTTTAGTGGCTTATTTAGTGTTAGCATTTTGTCTTGCTTATCCTGCTTTAATGGCTGAGTTAGTAATTGGTCGTCATGGTCAAGCTAATGCCGTCACTTCACTTCGAAAAGTAACAAATCAAGCATGGCAAAAGAAGTTTGCCTTCATGGTAGGTTTTGGCGGTATTATTTGTGCGGGTTTAATTTTAAGCTTCTATGCTATCGTCGCAGGCTGGATGCTGAGTGCGACACTCGAACCCGTTGCGCAATTAGCGGGGCAAGAGCAAGCTGGCACTTGGCTTAGTGAGCAGTCACTATCAAGAAACCTTTTATTCACTGCCGCATTTATTATTTTAACTGTTGCGATTATCTCTAAAGGCGTCGAAAACGGCATTGAAAAATGGTCTAAGCGCTTAATGCCTGCCCTGTTAGGCATTTTATTTATGCTAATTATCTATGTAATGACTCAAGATGGCGCAATGGAAGGCTTAAAAGCGTATTTAGTGCCAGACTTTTCATCGATTTTAAACCCTGAGTTATTAGTGAATGCGTTAGGACAAGCATTTTTCTCATTATCGCTTGGTACCAGCGTAATGATCATCTATGGCTCATACATCAGCAAGAAAGAGAACTTAGTATCTTTAGGCGCTTATGTGACTTTAATCGATGTGTTCATTGCCTTTGTAGCCGGTTTACTCATTATTCCTGCAATGTATGTAGCACAGGCACAAGGCGTACAAATTTTTTCAGCCGAGGGTGCACTACTTTCTGAAGATACCTTAGTATTCCAAGTTCTTCCGGCACTTTTCACTAGCATGGGTGATGTCGGTATTTTTGTTGGCTTTGCTTTTTTCGCGTTAATGAGTATTGCAGCGTTAACCTCATCGATTTCGATGCTAGAAGCACCAGTTTCCTATGCTGTTGAACGCTTTGCGTTAAAGCGTGTGCAAGCAACATGGATCATTGGCGGTATTATTGCGCTCATTAGTTTTACAATTGTCTTTAACTTAGGCACCTTGTTTGGCTTTGTGATCACCTTAACCACTAAGATTGGTCAACCAATTCTAGGCTTAATGTGTTGTATTTTTGTCGGTTGGATTTGGCATCGCGCGTCACTGCTAAATGAAATTCAACAAGGATGCCCTGAAGCTGCCAATAGCTTCTTCTGGAAAGTATGGCCATGGTATATCAAGTTTATTTGCCCACTAGCCATATCACTGGTATTTGCCAACTCTCTGTTAAGCTAACAAATGTTTATGTTTGAAGTGGCCATTTAGGCTACTTCAAACACATATCTTGATGTGGAATGCCATCTTCTAGGTAATCATCGCCCACATTTTCAAAACCAAATTGCTGATAAAACCCTGTTAAATAACACTGAGCACCAATCATAATCGCTTTGTCAGGCCAATGCTCTTTACATGTGTCTATCGCAGTTTGCACCAACTTACTCGCCAAACCTTCACCACGAAATTGCTTTGCTACCAGCACACGACCAAATGCGCTAAATTGCTCACTCTTTTTATAGCATCGTGCATAAGCCGCCACTTGCTGACCTTTAAACAAGAACACGTGCTGGGTCAGTTCATTGTTATCCACTTCGTCAATTTCTGGGTAAGGGCAAGTTTGCTCTACCACAAATACATCTACCCGCGCCCGTAAAATGGCAAATAACTCATCTTTACTGAGTTCGCTATAACTTTTAACAGTAAACATAACGCTCCTTTATGAAGACAAAAAACCCAGCCGTAGCTGGGTTTTAACTAGCTATTTAGTCGTTAATCTTTAAGCAAATAATCGTTCTAGCTGATCACACAACTGCGATAGGTTGACATGATCATGCTCTATAGTTAAATCGACATAACCATCCCCTCTAAAGGCACGGTCAAGTTCAATCAGTACATGAGTTTTGTGCGCTTCAGGCACAAACGACAACTCTATCTCTTGTAGACCAAATAGGCTTCGGCTATTTGGGCGATACTCTAGCTCTTGATAACATCCCGAATGTGATTGGAATGTAGGTGCTCTTAAGAAGCCTTTTTCAACATCCGCTTTCACTAGGCTAAAACCAAGCCTATCCATCGCTTCCATTAACGTGCTTACGGCATCATTAGGATAAATGTGAAGTGCATCACGATCAGTTGGATCAAGTGCTAAATCAATATCTAGGCCTGTTTCAAGCCACACATGTGATTGGTTATAACCAGCGTTAATTTCGGTGATCGGTGTTTCTGAATGCAGTCGCGCTTCAAATGGAATATGTTTTTCTGCACCTGCTGCAATCGTGCCGATATCTGTAATTCGCCACTTTTCAATCACATGGTTTGTAAAGTACTCACCATCTTCACCTTCAACTTTAACACGCGTCATCAGTGCTAAGTCTAAACCCGATATGTCTTGATCAACATCGCCGCCTTTAATAACAATAACGGCATTAAATTTTTGACCCGGTTGTAAATGCTCTGTCTCAAGTACAGTGTCAACTTTTGCTGCACCAATACCTACTGATGCAAGGATTTTCTTAAACATCTTTTCTCCTTAAGCCAGCTTATAACCTATGGCTTAAATTCCTTTGTTAATGCATCTTAACCACAATTAAAAGCTAATGTCAGCGAAAAAATGATGCTTTTGGTGGATTAATCAATAAATCATGTATAAGTGCTTATTTTTTGAACTCTCACTGTCTGATATTGTTTTCCAACAACAAATATTTCGCTACACTTCTAGCAAATGAAGTCAAAAGAAAAACTATGGAACTAATCTACTTTGCTACCGCGTTCGTTTGTGGCTTTGCTGTTTACCAGCTAAAGCTGCCTCCTCTTATCGGCTTTTTATTAGCGGGTTTTGCACTTAACCTATATGGATATAAGACAACCGAGCTGCTTAATACGTTGGCAAGCTTGGGAGTTACTTTGTTATTGTTTAGCATTGGTCTTAAGCTCAAAGTATCAAACTTAATGAAACCACAAGTTTGGGCGCCCGCCTCAATGCATATTGTTTTAAGCAGTACGCTCTTTAGTGGTTTTATGTTGTTGCTAGGAGCCCTTGCACTGCCTTTATTTAACGAACTTAGTTGGCAAAGTGCATTGTTAGTCGGTTTTGCCTTTAGCTTCTCGAGCACCGTATTTGCCGTAAAAGTGCTTGAAGAACGCGGTGAAATGGCAAGCCTCCATGGTAAAATCGCCATTGGTATCTTAGTTATGCAAGATATCTTTGCCGTTATATTCTTAGCCATCAGCACTGGTAAAGCCCCTAACATTTGGGCTTTGGCATTATTGGTTGGTTTACCTATTTTACGCCCTGTGATGTTTTGGGTATTAAATCGCTCAAAACACGGTGAGTTATTGCCCCTGTTTGGCTTTTTCTTTGCGCTAATTATTGGTTACCAAGCCTTCGAGTTTGCAGGCCTTAAAGGTGATTTAGGTGCGTTGATTATCGGTATGATGTTCGCATCCCATAAAAAAGCCGGTGAATTATCAAAGTCACTGCTTAATTTAAAAGACGTGTTACTGGTTGGCTTTTTCTTAAATATTGGTTTGAATGCAGAGCTGACTAGCCATGCTGTGATTGTTGCACTCATTATTATTTTGGTTTTGCCTGTAAAAGTTGCACTTTATTATGTGCTGACAAACGCTTTCAAATTACGTGCTCGTACTTCACTATTAAGCGCGTTTAGCTTAGCTAACTACAGTGAATTTGGTTTGATTGTCTGCGCCGTTGCAGCCACCAGCAATCTAATCACGTCTGAATGGCTAGCTGTCATGGCTATCGCTGTGTCAATCACCTTTATACTCGCATCACCTTTAAATAAACGCTCGAATGAAGTGTATGTAAAAATTGAACATTGGTTGCTTAAATTTGAAAGTAACAGCCGTCTTGCAGAAGAGCTGCCAGTTAATCTAAATGACACTAAAATCGTGATCTTTGGTATGGGTCGAATTGGTACAGGTGCCTATGAAACAATCAGCCAAACTCACCCTAACCTTGTCGCTGGTATCGATATTAAGCCGGATGTTGTTGATAAGCATATTAAACGAGGCCGCAGAGTGTTACTTGCTGATGCCACTGACCCTGACTTTTGGCAGCGGGTAAACCACTCACATGTAGGTATGGTGATGCTTGCAATGCCAAAACACATGCAAAATATTTTTGCCTTAGAGCAACTGCGTGCTTCTGGTTATGAAGGTCAAGTTACAGCGATTGCAAACTATCCAGATCAGCAAAAAGAACTAGAGGATATGGGTGTCGATTCTACTTATAACTTCTATTTAGAAGCTGGTAGCGGCTTCGCAGAGCATGTAAAACAAAAACTTTTCTCTTAATGTAAAAAATAATTCTCGGTACCTTTTCATGGTACTGAGAATTATTTTCACTGTATTCAGTTAGTTGGCTAACTAGTTTTCACGACATATCAAATCAGTCCCTCTATTGGGTCAAGCTTATTTACAAAGCTTTACATCCAGATTAGCAATCAGGCTAAAAAAAAGAGTAGAATTAATTTCAAGATGCTTAGCTAAGTATCTATTTTTAACACAAAAAAGTTTAACAGTGTTGTGTATTACCGCTGTTTTTAATTCAGCACTGTTAGATGGATTGAGGTTGTTTAAATGAAAAATAAGTTTACCAACGAATTTTTAGCAAACACGGATGATGCACGTGCTGGGAAACTTTCAGATATTCAGCAGCAACTTGATGAGTTACAAAACAATGGCATGACTGCAATGGATATTAGAACAGTGCTATTCAACAAGATGCTCGATGTATATCAAGTACCAAGCGATCATTTTCTTCGTGATGGTGAAACACCAGAACGAATCGACGACCCAGCTATTGTCGTTAAGCTAAATAAACTTGGCTTTACGAAAAAGCGTCGTCACCAACTACACTAATACGCCGTAATTAGTGGTTGTTATTCTGAGGGCCTACATCCCTCACTAAATAGGCTGTTTCTTGCCCGTCACAGCCTATTTTCTCTCTCCTTTTTACCGTATCATCTAGCTTTAAAATTTCTTTGAGATAAAGATGGATTCAGCTCAACTCAAACGCGCCATAAATACTAAGATGCCATTTGGAAAGTATGCTGGTCGCCCTTTATTGTTGCTGCCAGAGCCTTATTTAGTCTGGTTTAAACAGCAAGGATTTCCTGATTCCCAGTTAGGCGCACAGCTGGCAATGATGTATGAAGTGAAGCTCAATGGCCTTGAAAAAATGCTAATGCCATTATTAGATGAAAAATAATTAAACTTTTTTCGAACTTTTATTTTTAAGTGCGGTCTATTACTTTGCTACTTGTTTATTTTTGGTTTTAATCTTTAAAAAGCGCCCTAGGCGCTTTTTTTATGCCTGCAATTTAAAGCGAGTTACTTTTAAACAAATGAATAGTAAATTTAGCTCCACCTAATGGTGAGTCACACACCTCAGACTGCCCTTGATGCCAACTAACAATTTTAGCAACAATCGCCAGACCTAACCCAAAACCACCGGTTTTCTTATCACGACTTTTATCTAAACGAGTGAATGGCTTAAAAATACTTTGCCACTCAGATTTAGCGATCCCTAGGCCGTCGTCTTCAACACTTATTTGTATCGAATCCCCTAAATCTTCAAGACTTACATGAATTTTATGGTTTGCGTATTTTTGTGCATTGCCTAATAAGTTTTGAATACAACGCGCCATAAAATGCTCGTCACACTCGTAGTAAAGCTGCTTGGGTGCAGTCAATGCTACCTCTATATCAGTAGCAAACTCGAGTTTATTCACCACACTATTGATAAGCGCTGTTAAGTCACAGGAACGGGGCTTTAAGCTTGGTTGGTGTGAATCAAGTCGTGCGTATTCAAGCATTTCTGACACCAGTGCTTCAAGCTCTGCAATATCAGCCTGCATGTTATCAATGTATGCATACGACTTTTCATTCTCGATTTGCTCTTCGAGCATGGCAACAGCAAACTTTAAACGCGCAAGGGGTGTTCTAAACTCATGAGAAACGGAAGAAGTTAGCTCTTGCTGCGCAGCCAGTAGATACTGAATACGTTCTTGCATCGCGTTTAGGGTATCAGTAATCGGCAGAAAAAATGATTTAGAGGCATCCTGAAGCTCAAAGTCTTGCGATCCTCCTACAGCTTCACAGGCAAGCGTCAATTTATTAAAGTCACGCCATAGCAATAGGCTCCAGAGTCCAATTGGTAGGCCAATCACAGTTAATAATAAAAAGTATGGCCAAACGGAGCTAAAGTTTGGATTTTCAACTGAAAGTGGGCCTACATGTAAAAGCTGAGTGTCATTAAGAGCTATGTACCAAACCACTTCTTGTTCTTGATTGAACAAATACAGGTAATGATCATTGTTGAGCTGTGTTTTTAGGTCTTCAGGAAGTGCTAGATCGGTAAGATTAATTATCTCGCTTTCGAATTCTTGTTGGAGTGTCGCTAAGCCATTTTCAGTTTGGCTTAAGAACCACAGAGATTTACCAAATTCTTGGTCTAGGGCTATTTGCTGTTGCGTTTCTTCGTAGGGCCATAACTGCTCTATGACCCCACTAACTAGAAACAGAGAAACTATTATATAAAGATATAAGCTAGCAAATAGTTTCCCCATTAAAAATTACATATCCCATGCGTCAGATACAAAAAGGTAACCCTGTCCCCAAACTGTTTTAATTCGGTATGGTTTATCACTGTTATCACCTAATTTCTTACGGATACGCGATACACGTACGTCAACGGTTCGGTCTAAACCATCATATTGACGACCAATCATGTGTTGATGAACATGCTCACGACTTAACACTTCACCAGCATTTGACGCAAGCAACCAAAGCAGCTCAAATTCATGAGAAGTCAGTGTAATTTCACTGCCTTTAAGTGTAACAATGCGGCTAGTTTTATCAATGGTTAAATCGCCAAAGCTAAGCTCTTCTGGCGCTTTGTTTGTAGCTTGACCGCGACGTAACAATGCATTGATACGTGCTAACAATACACGAGGTTCTGCAGGCTTAATTACATAATCATCTGCGCCAAGTTCAAGGCCAATCACTTGGTCAAAGTCCTCACCTTTAGCTGTCAGCATTAAGATAGGTAAGCTAAATTTATCACGTACCTGACGGCAAACGCTAAAGCCATCTTTACCCGGTAACATGACATCTAAAATCATTAAATCAACTGGGTTGTTTTCAAGGTATTCAAATACTTCGTCGCCGCGTTCAAGGACCGCAACATCCAACCCATTATGTTGAAGGTAATCACGTGTTAACTGCTGTAAGCCGAGATCATCTTCAACAAGTAAAATCTTTGCCATTGGTTGCTCCTGAATTAAAAAAAGCTCCACGGTGAGCGTAATCTACGCCTCGTTGTTTTTGCTTCGGTGCTTTGCACTTCGACTTTTGCGGTCGCAATTTTGCTCCCCGTGTGCGGATTGACTAAGGAGTATATTGTTTCAACCTGAACCCGCGCTTTATGGCTGTAAAGCCCTTTTTTGCTGTCGTTCCAGCATTGAATTTGTTGGTTATTTTGAAACAAACACAGATCTTGAGGCAGCTGTGTTTGCCAGCTGATTTTTAACTCAAGATCACAAAATTCGTGCTGTTGTAATACAACACACACTTTTGGCGTGATATCAAACTGAGTCGCTTGCGCATGGCTTGGGGTAACCCAAATAACAGCAACAAACACACACAGACTAAAAACAAAATACTTCATATTAAAAAATATGATTGAATCCTATAAATGCAGTCATCGAGTACGTGTGTTCAAAAAGCGGACTGTCATCCACGGCTGAGTAGTCATAATATGCTAAATGAAAACGAAGAGAGTTAGCCTCACTCAGGGGCCAACGGGCGTCGATTTTAGCATAAGGTTGCCAACTACTGCCAACATCTATTTCCCCATATGAGGACTCTTTAGCCGATAAACCATAAAAATAATCATTTAGTCTGGCTGATTTGTACCAAACCCCTAAGCTAGGTGCGACAGATAGGTTTCCTATTCGGTGATGTGATTGCCATTGTAAAGCACTACGAAGGCCTTTATAAACGCCCGAAATATCGGCTAGTGCCTGTAAAGAAATCACATGATTATTATGAATATAGTGATAGCTTAAGCCAGCATCTAATGCCCATCGTCTCTTTTTAATATCGCTTGTTGATACTGACTTTTCTGCCAGTTCATTACTGGTGGTCGATTCAACAATAAAGCTATTCGATGTTTGCAGTGCGAAAACATTGCTAGGGTGAAAATCTATAAAGAAGCGAGTCTCAGGGTTGAACTCGGTTACGAAATTAACAACATGAGTATCGCTTTCTTGGAATGAATAACCTAAACGGCCATTATCGAAGAACCATTTTTCACCATAAAAAGCGATTTCAGGCAGCACAATTAATGGTAAGTTATCACCACCATGAAGTGGGTTCGTGATCACCCCAGCTCCCGTATTAATACTTAGGTGCCACTGCTGGGTATCGATCTGTTGATTTGCCACACGGCTTTCACGTTCAGTGCGCGTTGAGTCATCGGCGCTTGCTTGACTTACTAGCATGCCTATCAAGACATAAACCGCTGCGCACATCCTGATCGTTTGAGATTTCATTGTTATTTTACGACCAAAGGGGTTTTGCAATAAGAGCATAATATCAAGATGTGAACAAACTGTCGTTGCAAGGTTACAACTATTCACAAATTTGATACATATATCGGTTAAGTTTGTTACTCTTCGACGATTTCGATACGATTTCGGCCATGCTCTTTGGCTAAATAGAGTGCTTTATCGGCTTTTGCTATGAGTTGTTCTGGATTACTATTTTTAGCTTTTATAGCAATACCAAAGCTAGCAGTGACTTGGCTTAACACCTTATTAGATTTAGGCTCTTTAATCTGTAATTTAGCGACAGCATGACGCAGCTGCTGAGTAAAATTAGTCATGTCACTGATACTTGCAAACTGTGCGGTGAAACAAAACTCTTCACCACCATAACGATAGGCCTGACCAACACTAGATACATGTTTAAGTAGTTTTGCTGAAACTGCACGCAAAACTTGGTCTCCTTTTTGATGACCAAAAGTGTCGTTAAATTGTTTAAAGTGATCGATATCAACCATAGTAAGAACAGTGACTTCAGCTAAGTCATTGGTTTGACAAAACCGCGTGATATCTTCATCAAACTTACCGCGGTTATAAAGCCCTGTAAGCGGGTCTTTTTCGGCTTTACTTCTAGACCTGACAAGCTCTTGTTTTAATTCTGTAATTTCTGAGTAAGCCAGCGCAAGCTGATTTTGAAAATCTTGTGCACGACTTTGCAAAGCTGCCGACTCGTCACTTAAGCGCTCGACACAATCAAGTACATCATCAAAGCCCCTTTCCTGACTTATATCTGCACTAGTTAGTGTGTCACGGCATTCTTGCAAAGCCTGGTTGAATTCAGCTGAGTAACTAAGTGCTTCATTGATATCTTGATGCACTTTACCAACAACATCATTAAAGCCGCCAGATAGCTGATAAAATAGTGCCAAGTCGTCCCGAGATAAATACTTGTTGAAAAGGTGCTTTGCCTGCTCATGGCTACAGGTATTGTGCTTTTTAATAATACTATCAAGCTCTTTGTTTAAATCTTGGTTCTTTTCGCTAACATAACAATACCAAAGCGCATAATTAAGCGGAGTAATTGGCATTTTGTACTTAACCATTAGAGGAATTGCGAGCTTCAGACAGTGGCTCGAGTAGCTTAAAGAGTGTTCGGCTTGCGCTGAAAGTATCATGAGTCTAGGCCATGAAAGTTTTATTATTTTAAAATACGGTATCAACCCCATTAAAAAAATCAATGAAAAAGGATTTTACAAACGTAAAACCAGCAAAAACCACGAATATTTTTTACAAAAACCAATACTAAATAATTAATTTAAATTAAGCCATTTGTATCAACATAATATATTTAACAATAAAGTGTTATTGACTAGATCTTAAGCTAGATTGCTTGCTGAGTAAGCGATTGAGCAATACTCCAAATTGCATTGAGTGCCGGATCATGGCGCTCTTTATTTAAAACAGCTAGACCAATTTCAAATCCTGCAATAGTCTGCTCTGCATCACTCACTATTTGTACTTTATCTTTGAGCGGGCTGTTATCCAGTACAATTTTTGGCACCATGGCAATACCCAAGCCTAAGCTCACCATAGAAACCATAGCTTCATGACCTGCAACCTGCGCATATATACGGCCATGAATATTCTTTTTACGCCACCACTGCTCAAGACGTTGCCTTGATAACCCCTGCTCAGCAACAATAAATTCTAAATCTGACCAATCAATTTGTTCACTGGCAGAAAGCTTTTCACTGATCGGGCATGCTATTTTTGGTGCTATCAGTACTAATGGTGAGTAACCAACGCTGGTAAAGGCTATTTGCCCAGGTAACTTCATCGGTTTTGCAGCAATAGCCATATCTTCATGGCCATCTAAAACACGGTTTATGGCAAGAGCAGGATCACCGGTATTGAGGGTAATTTCAATATATGGATGTTGCATTCGCAGTTGCTCGAGTATTTGGTGTAAAAAGCTATAAGAGGCGGTTACTGAGCAATAAATACTGACATTGCCATAAACATGCTGTTGCGGCTCTTGTACGTTAGCCTTAAAACGGTGCCAGTTAGCCAGCGTCGCATTGGCGTACTCAATAAATGACTCACCCTCGCGAGTTAATTTGACGGTGCGATTATCCCGATTAAACAGCACTACCCCAACTTCTTCTTCAAGTTGCTTGATGTTGCGGCTCAATGTTGGCGCACTGATATGACAAAGCTCACTGGCCCTAGCAAAGTGCAGCGTCTTAGCTAACGCCAAAAAGTAATTAAGATGTTTGTGATCCATACCGCCACCATTTCATTTTATGAAATACTTTAATTCAAATATATCATTTTACGCAAGGTAAAAAATTGCATAGTGTTAATACATACAAAGAACACCACGTCGGTTCTTTGATTTTCTAACAAAATTGTATTTATAGGACACTAACAATGGCGAATTATTTTAATACTCTTCCTTTGAGAGAGCAGTTAGCGCAATTAGCGCAGTGTGAATTTATGGACCCAGCAGAGTTTGCTGATGGTGTAGACGCTTTAAAAGGGAAAAAACTCGTTATTGTCGGTTGTGGCGCACAAGGCCTTAACCAAGGTTTAAATTTACGTGATTCAGGTTTAGATGTTTCTTATACTCTTCGTGAGTCAGCTATTGCTGAGCGTCGTCAATCTTTCTTAAACGCATCTGAAAATGGTTTTACTGTAGGCACTTATGAAGAGCTTATCCCAACAGCAGATGTAGTATTAAACCTAACGCCTGATAAACAACATACGGCTGTTGTAACTGCCATCATGCCGTTAATGAAACAAGGTGCAACACTTGCTTATTCACACGGCTTCAACATTGTTGAAGAAGGCATGCAAATCCGTGAAGACTTAACAGTAATCATGGTTGCACCTAAGTGCCCTGGTTCAGAAGTACGTGAAGAATACAAACGTGGCTTTGGTGTACCAACATTAATTGCGGTTCACCCAGAAAACGACCCTCAAGGCCATGGTTTAGCGCAAGCTAAAGCGTATGCAGCAGGTACCGGCGGTCATCGTGCGGGTGTATTAAAATCATCATTCATTGCAGAAGTTAAATCTGACTTAATGGGTGAGCAAACGATTCTATGTGGCATGTTACAAACAGGCTCACTACTTTGCTTCGATAAAATGGTCGAAAAAGGCATTGATGCAAGTTACGCATCAAAACTAATCCAATACGGTTGGGAAGTGATCACTGAAGCACTTAAGTATGGTGGCGTAACTAACATGCTTGACCGCTTATCAAACCCAGCAAAAGTGAAAGCATTTGAATTAAGTGAAGAACTTAAAACAATTATGCGTCCACTTTATAACAAGCATATGGACGATATCATCAGCGGCGAATTCTCTCGCGGTATGATGGCTGACTGGGCTGAAGATGACGCAAAATTACTAGCATGGCGCGCAGAAACTGCTGAAACTGCATTCGAAAAGCAACAAAATACCGACCAAGAGATCAGCGAGCAAGCATTCTTCGATCAAGGTATTTTAATGGTTGCCATGGTTAAAGCAGGTGTTGAGCTTGCTTTCGAAACCATGACTGCGGCAGGTATCATCGCTGAATCTGCTTACTATGAATCACTACACGAAACGCCGCTTATCGCAAACACCATTGCTCGTAAGAAGCTTTTCGAAATGAACCGAACTATTTCAGATACTGCAGAGTATGGCTGTTACTTATACAACCACGCGTGTTTACCGCTGCTACAAGACTTTATGAAAGGCATCGATACAGATGTGATTGGTAAAGGTCTTGATAGTGCAAGCAACCAAGTTGATAACCAAACCTTGATTGCCGTGAATAAAGCACTACGCGAGCACCCGGTTGAAATCATTGGTAGCAAGCTACGTGGTTACATGTCAGCAATGAAGAAAATTGTTTAACCCTGGAAAGTAAGTTTCGCTTGTTAGAAACCAAGCCCAATTGCTTATATGCTTTGGGCTTTTTTTTTGTCCCTACATTGATTCGTCATCTGTAAAGTGTATGCTAAAATTACTGACTTAAATGTTGTAAACTAAGACACTTTCATGGCGTTAAATCAACTCACCATTACTAAAAAAATTACACTGCTTGGCAGTTCTATAGCTCTCATTGTTGCTGCGTTAATCGGCGCAACAGCGATATACAGTGCAAAACAAATCATCGAAAAACGAATGATAGAATCTGAGCTACCTAGCAAACTTCAAGCAATTGATAACTATATTACTCACGATATAAATCAAATGATCAGTGCAGCTGAGCAACTCTCTAGTAACGAGTTTGTATTAGAGTGGGCGCGTTCAGGCAATACTGATGATAAAACACTGCTAAAAGAACTTAACCGCCTTGTTAAGCAATACGATTTAGCAACCGCCTCGTGGGCTAATCGTGAAACGGCACAATATTGGAACCAAGACGGTTTCTTGCGCGTTTTAACACAAGAACAAGATGGTTGGTTTTTTGCGTTTACAAACACCGCACAGCCTTTTTCTATCAGTATCTATCAAGAATCACCGACTGATGTGAAAATGTTTGTAAACCACCAGCAAACCAACGGCATTGGTTTAGCAGGCCTTGCTAAAAGCATTGACGATATGCAGGCTATGCTGCAGCGCTTCCAAATCGAAGAAACCGGTTTTGTATTTGTTGCCGATAAAAACGGCCTCATACAGTTACATAAAGACGAAAATAAGGTCGCTAAAGCTAAATTGGATGACGTTTATAAAACGGGAATCACGCGTACTCTGCTAACGCAAAGCGACTTCAATTTACAAGAGATTGATCTTAATGGTGAAGCAACCTTAGTGGCTGCAAGTCCAATTAAAAACACCGATTTATTTGTTATTGCCCAAGTACCTAAGCACGAAGTGTTTTCGAGTATTCAGGTTTTACAATGGCAAATCATCAGCTTTGCAATAGTGATTGCGCTGATCGCAAGTTTTGCTGGTTTAGTGCTTGCACGCACGCTTTCATCGCCGCTGTCGAAAATGGCTGAGTTATTCACCCGTTTAGGCTCTGGTGATGCTAACTTAGCATATAGACTTCCTGACTCTGAGCAGCCAGAACTTGCTAACTTATCTGCTGGCTTTAACCAATTTATCTCTAAGATTGAAACTGCAATTAGCCAAGTAGCTCAAGAGAGTAGTGAAATCAGACAAAGCGCTGATCATGTGTTTCAGCAAGCACAAAAGAACTCAGTAGCACTTGATAATCAAAAAGAGCAAACAATCTCTGTTGCTGCGGCAATTAATGAAATGGGTGCGACAGTGCAAGAAATTGCCTCAAGCGCAGCGAACACGGCTAAGCTCACTGAGAATAGTAAGCAGAACACTGAACAAAGCCATACTCAGGTAACGCAAAGTAAAGAAGCGATAATAGAGCTGGCATGTGATATCGATAATATCACCGAGCAAGTAAACGAGTTGGCAAATAAAACGCAAGCTATCGCCAGTATTGTTGACTCTATCAGGGGTATTTCTGAACAAACCAACTTGTTAGCACTCAACGCAGCGATTGAATCTGCTCGTGCGGGTGAGCACGGCCGAGGCTTTGCTGTTGTAGCTGATGAAGTAAGAGCGCTTGCAAATCGCACTTCACAATCAACAACTGAAATTCAAACTATGATCAGTGAACTTACCAGTACCTCTGATTTAGTAGTGAATCACATCAATCACTCGAAATCACAAGCTCAATTAAGCGTTGATGCAATGCAGAGCTCTGTTGAATTACTTAATGCCATTAACGATGCTGCCAATGAAATAAACGATATGGCAACCTTAATAGCAACTGCGACCGAAGAGCAAAGTAATGTTGTGGCAGATGTGGGTCGTAACATTGAGCAAATAAGTGACATTAGTGATAACGTCATGCGTGAACAAATTGACAGTGAACAAGCAATCAAAGACTTAGCGAACAGTGCGCAAACTCTTGATGACCTTGTTGCGACTTTTGATAAACGCTGACACGTTTTGTAACAGTTAACCCTGACCCTTTTTCATTCACGGCCTATACTTAAATGGTATTAGGCCATGATTTAAGAGGGTCAGATGAAATTATCTAGCATTGTTTTAGCCTCAAGCTTTTGCTTATTAACGGCGTGTAGTAGTACAGAAAATAACACCGCTCCCCCACCACTTGCTTTGACGCAAAGTAATACGTTTACTCAAACCCCAGTTGAAACTCAACAAGAGATTTTTGCATTAAGCGAACATGTTAAAGAGCAACTTGATAATGCTTTTCCAAAAGACAGCCGTTCATTGCAAAGCACTAAACGTTTGCTGAAGTTCCTGTTGCAAAATGGCGATGCGTCTTTATCTTATCAATCTGGTGCTACCTTAACCGCTAATCAAGCCTACTCAAATTTAAACGCCAACTGTTTATCGTTATCGATTTTAGCCTATAGCCTTGCTGACTACCTTGGCCTTGCAGGACAATTTCAAAAAGTGCATATCCCAGAATATTGGGCACTTGATAATGGCTTTAATTTACTCACAGGCCATATCAACTTAAAAGTAAGTGAAGCTCAAAAACTTGTGGTAAATAGAAAAGTCATTTACCCAGAAGAGCGCTCTTTAGTGATAGACTTTGACCCTAACAGCCGCCAAGAAGCGTTTAAAACTAGCAACATCAATAAAGCCCGCATCACAGCAATGTTTTATAACAATAAAGGTGCAGCTGCGATGCTAAAACATGATTATGATACTGCTTTTAGCTATTACAAAGCAGCAGTTGATATTGATAGCAACTACTCAGGTGCATGGGGTAATCTTGGCGTGTTATTCAGATTAACGAATGACTATCAAAGTGCTGAAACAGCCTACCAATACGCGATTAGTTTAGATCCAGACAACAACACCGCCTTAGGCAATTTAGCAAGACTCTATAACCTGACCAATCGTAAAGAGCAAGGTCAAGCTATATTAGCCAAGCTTGATAATAAACGCCAAGCAAACCCGTATTACCATATTTCTTTAGGAAACGACGCCTATACAACCGCCCGTTATCAAGATGCCATAAAGCACTACAAAAAAGCCCGTGACTTAAACCCAACCCTGCATGATACTGATTTTGGTTTAGCGAGAACCTACTATCAATTGGGTGACTTAAAGCTGGCTAAAAAGTATTTAACTATGGCTAACAATAAAGCAGACTTTGATCATGATAAACAGCGTTATGAGAGTAAATTACAAGCGCTTCGCTCGCATACTGCAAAGCTTATTGATTACCGCTAGTGCTGTACTGATAAGCATTGGGCAAGCATTTGCCAATACAGACTTAGAACACGACATCATAACGCTAACATCGGCTCAATTTGCAGGACGAAAAACGAATACCGAGGGCGCGAAATTAGCCGCCGACTTCATAGTAGAGCGCTTTGTAGCACTTGGCTATTCGGTTAATGAACAAGGTTTTACTTATCAATCAGGATTCTTTGGTAAGGCTACAGGACGGAACATTATTGCGTCCCAAAATAGCCGCTGTGAAAACTGTAAAAAAGTTATTTTTACTGCCCACTATGATCACCTAGGGCAAAAAGGCAGTCGGCTTTATCCTGGTGCTAATGACAATGCCAGCGGCGTTGCCGCTTTACTTTATTTAGCTAAACACTTTGCACAAAGCCCCCAGCCCTATCAATTAGTTTTTGTTGCAACCGATGCAGAAGAAAATGGCCTACATGGTAGCGAGTACTTGGTATCGACACTTAATAAAGACGAAATCAAACTTAATATTAATTTAGATATGCTCGTTGTAAACCCACGAAAACCGCGTATCTATGCGTTTTTAGATAAGCAATCATTAGCGCAATATCAAACTGACATTAAAACCCTATCTGATGAGCATCTAACCTTTATGGCAACTAGCTCGTCAGCGAGGCTGAATCGATTATTTGATCTCAAAGTTGATTGGCGCAGAGCAAGTGACCATTATTCATTCGCTAAAGCCGGGATCCCATACATTTATTTTGGCATCGGACACGATAAACATCATCATCAAAGCACCGACACGGCGGCGCACATCGACTTTACATTGTTCGAATATGCCATGGCGAAAATAGCCCTATTTATTGAGAAGCTTCCAAGTTAGTTATTTGGGTAGTTCAGAGGTTAAAACAAACTGCCTTTTTTGTGCTTTGCTGAGCTTTTTTACGCTTATTTCAAGTTTAGTTGCTTCACTACGATTACCTACCTGCTGTTGATAGATAAGTGTTAAAGGCCCTTTGCCTTTGAGGTTTTTAGCCCCTTTTCCCGCTTGATGCTGCATAAAGCGCTTTTCAACGTTAGTGCTGATCCCAGTGTACCAATGACCTAAACGTGTCTGCACTATATACAAATGCCACAGAGCCTCTGAATTTTCGTTGTTTTTTATAAGCTGCTGTAAACTTTCTGGGTTTGCTGTGGTCAAATCTGTGCCTCGTGATTGTTAATCGCATTTCAGTAAAAACAATTACTGAAAAGGGTTTTACCTTCTGTGACTAATCGGTATCATGCAGTGTATAAAAAATAAGGATTCAAACAAATAATGCAGTCGTTTAAAACTTTTTCTTTTTGGTTAGTACTTACCCTTACTTTAAGTGCTACAGCAGGGTGTTCAAGCTGGGTTTACCGAATCAACATTCCTCAAGGTAACTTCCTAGAGCAATCAGATGTAGATAAGCTTCGTGTAAATATGACTCGCGAGCAAGTACTGTATGTACTAGGCAAGCCAGTAGCTGAAGACTCATTTGATAAAAATACCTGGCACTACCTGTACGTATTCAACCTTGGTCGTAGCAACGAGCAACGAAAGTCACTCACTATTAACTTTGAAAACGATAAGCTTGTTTCGTTGTCGGGAGACTATGAACAACCTAGCGAATTTAATACGCCGCTTGAACAAGAGTAATAGCAGCGCAAATTATTAAGGGTAGCCTAAGCTACCCTTTTTTATGCTTTATTTAAAGGGCGACCGCCCGTCACTTTGTTGGCTCGGCCCTCTTCTTTGGCTTTTTCAGCCCGGCGTCTGCGTGCATCCTTTGGATCAGCAATAAGCGGTCGATAGATTTCTATGCGATCGCCATCTTTTACTTCTTGATGCAGTTTACAAGTACGATTCCAAACCCCAAGCGTTAGGTTATTTGCGTCTATTTCTGGGCACTTATCAATAATACCTGACTTAATCACCGCTTGCTCAGCTGTAGTACCTACTGGTACTTCTACCAGCAAACTGGTTGCCGTTGTTGGTAAAGCAAAAACCACTTCAACAGTGATCATGGGCGAACTCCATATACAGTTTTAGCACGTTGTGTAAATGCATTAACCATGTTCTTAGCGACTTCGTTAAATACTTTTCCGAAAGCCATCTCAATAAGTTTACTAGCAAATTCAAACTCAAGGTGAAGCTGAACTTTACATGCTTTATCGTCCAGCGGTAAAAAATGCCATTTACCTTGCAGCTTTTTAAATGGGCCATCGACTAAGCGTAGTGCAACAGTTTGCTCATCTATGAAGGTATTTTCGGTAGTGAACCACTTTTTTAAACCCGCTTTTGAGATCTCTAAACTGGCCGTCATGCCACTGGCTTGTTGTGTGACGATTTTAGCATCTGAGCAATGTGGTAAAAACTCTGGATAAGCATCAACATCATTCACTAAATCAAACATTTCTTTGCTGCTGTACATTACCAGCGCACTTTTTTCTATTTGCGGCATATTCACTCCCAACTTTGTCGGCGAATTTTAGCAAGCTTTGGCTATTTCCCCAAATTTTAGTAACACGAAAATATCTGCAAAGCCTTAAAAAAGCGATGTAAAAACGCTGTTTTTACGTATAATATGAGCCACTATGGCTAAGAAAAAATCATCTAAATCGACAAGTAATACCATCGCGCTTAACAAAAAAGCGCGTCATGAGTATTTTTTACACGATAAGTTCGAAGCAGGGGTTGAACTACAGGGCTGGGAAGTAAAAAGTATCCGAGCTGGTAAAGTAAACATCTCTGAGACTTATATTCACATTAAAAACGGCGAAGCATTTTTACTTGGCAGTCAAATTCAGCCTCTCAACAGTGCTTCTACTCACGTAATTTGCGATCCTTTAAGGTATCGTAAGTTACTTTTAAATAAGCGTGAAATCGATCGTCTTATCGGTGCTACAGAACGCGAAGGTTTTTCATTAATCGCGACTGCAATGTACTGGAAAAAATGCTGGGTGAAGTTGGAGTTCCACCTTGCTAAAGGTAAAAAGATGCACGACAAACGTGAAGACGGAAAAAATAAAGATTGGGCGCGTGAAAAAGAACGCCTAATGAAACATAAAGCTTAATTTATGAAATGAGCCTAACCTTTTTGGTAGGCTCGTACCCCTTACCAGTCCTGACTTTCCCTACTTAAGAACCTTAACCCCTTAATAAACCCATACTTTTTTGCTATTTCAACCTTCTGCATTTACATGATATCAATCTTTGTCGTGATTAATTCACAACACTTTCACAATTATACAAGGATTGAAATATATGAAGAACACCCATCGCTTTATACAACGACCTCTCTATGCATTTACAGTTGCAGCATTAGCAGGCACAAGTTTTATGTCAGCTGCTGCAGAGTCAGACGGAGCTGAAAAGGTCGAGCGTATTGAAGTTACAGGTTCTCGCATTAAGCGCTCAGATATTGAAGGGCCATCACCGGTTCAATCAATCAGTCGTGCAGACATCGATAACATGGGCTACGACAACCTACAACAACTATTAGAACGTATGCCAGTTGCAGGTAATGGTACTTTCTCTACTCGCGGTAATAACCAAGACTCTACAGCTAATGGTGCTGCAGCAGTCAGCCTTCGAGGCTTAGGCTCAGACGCAACATTGGTACTTATTAATGGCCGTCGTGTATCTATTAGCGCTTTTGCTGAAAGCATTACTAATTCGTTTGTTGATATCAACTCAATCCCTGTCTCTGCGATTGAGCGTATCGATATTTTAAAGGATGGCGCATCAGCTATTTATGGTTCTGATGCAGTTGCAGGTGTAGTTAATATTATCTTAAAAAAAGATATTAACGGCCTAGAGGTAAACCTTGGATATGGTGGCACTGACGGTCCTAACTACGAAGAAAAAACAGCAAGCCTAGTTTGGGGTACCAGTACAGAGAAAAGCAGCGCATCAATTATTATTGATTATTTTAACAATACCGCGCTCTCTTCTGATGAAATGGGCCGCCTAGGCACAGCAAACCAAGAACCATACGGTGGTATGGATTTTCGCTCATCCCGTGGCTTCCCAGGCTACTTCTATGTAGATGGTGAAAAAACCATTGATCCGGCCTGTCCGGCAGAAAATGCAACTGCAAGTGGCAGCTGCTTATTTGACTACGGCCCATATGGTTACGTAACTCCAGCATCTGAGCGTGTCGGTGCTATCTCACAATTTGAATATAACTTCGACAATGGTATTTCAGCTTTCTTAGAGGTTGCAGTACAACATAATACGTCGCAAGCTGCAGGTGCACCAACGCCTCTTGATGAAGACGCAGGCCTTACCGTGCCAGCAAGCCATCCTAACAACCCGTTTGGCCAAGATATCGAAATTGGTCGCTACAGAACGGTAGATGCCGGCCCTCGCCAATGGGATATTGAATCAGATACGCTGCGTTTTGTTGCAGGCCTAAAAGGTGAGATCAGTGACTGGAGCTGGGAAGCAGCAGTTCAAAAAGGTCGCAGTAAATCAATGCAAACCGGTGACAGAAGCCAAGGTTGGGTGCGCACTGATTTCTTACAACAAGAAATCGATGCTGGTAACTATAACCCATTTGGTGGCACCTATAATGACCAAGCAGTGATTGACCGTATCACGACAAGCTTAGTGCGCCGTGGTGAGTCTCATATGACTTCATTTGATGCAAATATCAGTGGTGAAGCATTCAGCTTTGGCGATGATGTGGTGATGATGGCTGCTGGTATTGAATACCGTGAAGAAGATGTAAGCGACATTCCAGACGATCAATTCCAACGTGGTTTAATCTTTGGTACTGAATCTGTCTCAGCCGCTGCTGAACGCGACCAATACGCAGCTTACATTGAGTTTTCAATTCCGTTAGCAGACAACCTAGAACTGCAATTAGCGGGTCGATACGATGACTACAGTGATTTTGGCTCAACAACAAACCCTAAAGTAGCTGTTCGCTGGGCACCAACTGATTCAATCACTGTGCGTGGCTCATGGGCTCAAGGTTTCCGCGCGCCTTCACTGGCACAAATTGGTTTAGGTCCATCTGAAGAGAGTCAGTTCTTTGTAGATACTTACCGTTGTCAGGCAACTGGACTTGACTGTAATGCGCTTGATTACAATATCCAATTTGCGGGTAACCCGAACCTTGAAGCTGAAGAATCAGAGTCATGGAATGTGGGTTTCATTTGGGCACCTACCGCTGAATTTGGTTTTGGAATCGATGTATGGAGCATTACACAAGATAATAAGATTGACGAGCAAGAGTTCGGCCCTATTTACGATAACAACTGTAATGACCAAAACAGCACTGTGTGTGTGCGTTTAGCACCACAAAATGGTCAGAGTTTAGGTGTAATCCAAAAAGTTTACAGCACCTTTGAAAACGTTTCATCACAAGAGGTATCTGGTGTCGATGTATCGGCTAACTACACGCATGCGATGAACGATTATGGCTTCTTAAAATTCAATTTAGAATGGGCTTACCAAAACGAATTTAAGAAAGATGGCCGCGATTACACTGGCGAGTACCGTTACCCTGAAAACCGTTGGATTTTCTCAACAAACTGGGAAATGGGTGACTTCAATACTAATGTAAACGTTAGTTACACTGGCGAGTTTGAAGATACCCCAGATATCGACTTTGACGGTAATCTAGACTTTGATAGCAACACATCACGTATGGTTGATTCACAAACGCTAGTTGATTTACAAACTGCGTATAACTTCTCAGAGAAAATCAAACTTTCTGTGGGTGTGAATAACGTGTTTGATGAAGATCCTCCGTTTGCAATCGGTGATGGTGATGGCGACTTATATGGCTATGTATCAAGCGTACATAACCCACGTGGTCGTTATTTCTATACTAAGCTAACAATGCGCTTTAACTGATCTCGTTGAGCTTAAAAACAAAAACCCGCCAATTGGCGGGTTTTTTAATTCTTTAACTAAGGCCTAGATTATAGGTCACCTTCGTTTTCAGAAAGGAATTTAGCAACACCTGCAGGGCTTGCGTCCATACCTTTTTTACCTTCAGTCCAACCAGCTGGACATACTTCACCGTGCTCGCTGTGGAACGCTAGCGCGTCAACCATGCGGATCATTTCGTCGATGTTACGGCCTAGTGGAAGGTCGTTAACTACTTGGTGACGTACGTTACCTTCTTCGTCGATTAGGAAAGAACCACGGAAAGCAACACCTGCTTCTGGGTGCTCAACGTCGTATGCTTGACAGATTTCGTGTTTAACGTCTGCAACTAGTGCATATTTAACTTGACCAATACCACCGTCAGCAACGGCAGTGTTACGCCATGCATTGTGTGAGAATTGTGAATCGATAGAAACACCGATTACTTCAACGCCACGCTTTTGGAACTCTTCAAAACGCTTGTCGAAAGCGATTAGCTCTGAAGGACAAACGAAAGTGAAGTCTAACGGGTAAAAGAAGATAACTGCTTTTTTACCTTTGATAGTTTCTTTTAGGTTGAAGTTTTCAACGATTTCACCGTTACCAAGAACAGCTGCTGCAGTAAAGTCTGGTGCCTGACGGCCAACTAATACACCCATTTTTATCTCCAAATATTTGAGTTTATTTCCAATTGCCTATGCAATACTCACTTAGATATGGTTACTAAAAATCAAAAACCAAGAGTAAGTATTGATAATTTGCAAGATAGTTTAATGAGGTTACAGACAAATGAACAATCGAAAAAAACGATATGCTTAATCGGAAAAATTGATTCGCTGTAAACGTGGATTGAGATAACTCTATATTAGTGTGCGAATTGACCCACAGAACACAAAAAACCCAGCTTTTAGCTGGGTTCTTAAATGAATATCAATACAGACGCTTAGTCCATGATATCTTCTGGCATATCACCACGGATTTGCTGCCAGATTTCACCTGTTTGATGACCATATTTACGCATCATAGAAATCGCACCGTCATGCTCACGACGCTCAGCAAGCTCTGTTAGGTCTTTATAAAACTGACGCGCTAATTCACGAGTACGTGAATCAGAGAAGTAATGGCAGCCAATTTTTGAGTAGAAACCTTTAAAACCATTTAAGATAAGCACATAGATACGATTATTACCTGCTACTGCTAATTCATGGTGAACTTTATAATCGTAATCAGCAAATGCTTGAGCACTGTCTTCAAGTTCTTCACTTTGCGATAAAATTTCAATTACACGCTCTGGGGCAAGTTTAATAGCCGCACGGGTATAAATTGCGCTGATATTAGTGCGAGCAGAAAGTAATTGGTCTGTAAGCTCTGGCATTTTGTCTTCATCAAGACGTGCTAGCGTCTCTAAAATGTTAAGACCCGAGGTTTCCCAGAAGTTATTTACACGGGTAGGTTTACCGTGTTGAATCGTTAGCCAGCCATCACGGGCTAGACGCTGAAGTACTTCACGTAAGGTTGTACGTGTTACACCAATCAGCTCTGACAATTCACGTTCAGCAGGAAGAATTGAGCCTGGCGGAAAGTCACCATTCCAAATAGATTCAACAATGTATTCTTCAGCAAAACCTGCTGGGCTTTTCGCTTTAAAAATTCTCATCCAATTTCCACTTGAGTTAGCAACTACTTTTACCGCATTTGGTGTTCAACTCACTGATTGTACCAGATGATCAGCAACTAACAAGTAAACTAACTCCGCAGTGCATAAAAATCTGTAAAATCTCGATAAATAAATGACCTTTTGGATTAAAAGTACACCAAATAACAATACTTTCGGTATATTGAATTTCCAAATATTAACAATAACAACCAGCACTATTAAAAGGTACGGCCATGCAGCAGCGCGTTTTACCAGCAATATTTAAAAATTTTTTGGGGACTTCACCACAGTGGTATAAATACACCATTATTGCGTTTTTACTAATCAACCCGGTGTTATTTCAACTTAACCCTTATCTGGCAGGATGGGTGTTAGTGCTAGAGTTTATTTTTACACTCGCCATGGCGCTTAAATGTTACCCGCTACAACCGGGAGGCTTATTAGCAATTGAGGCCTTATTTATCGGCATGACAACCGCCGGCCAAGTTGAACATGAAATAGTGCAAAATATCGATGTGATCCTGTTACTTATCTTTATGGTTGCCGGCATCTATTTTATGAAAGACTTGCTTTTGTATATCTTCACAAAGCTGGTTGTTTCGGTGCGAAGTAAAACCGTATTGTCGCTGTCGTTCACGATTGCTGCGGCTTTTTTATCTGCTTTCTTAGATGCGTTAACGGTGATGGCCGTTGTTATTGCTGTCGCGATGGGCTTTTACAGTATTTACCACAAGGTTGCATCAGGAAAAGACTCTAGCAGCGAGCATGATATTAATGACGATAACCAAGTTCGCCCTGTCAATCGTCAGGAGCTTGAAGAGTTTCGTGCTTTTCTTCGTAACTTATTAATGCATGCATCAATTGGTACTGCCTTAGGCGGTGTTTGTACCATGGTAGGTGAGCCACAGAACTTGATCATTGCAGAGCGTGCTGGCTGGTTATTTGGCGAATTTTTCTTCCGAATGTTGCCTATTACTTTACCCGTTATGATCGCCGGTATTGCTACTACTTTCTTACTCGAAAAAACCAAAGCCTTTGGTTACGGCGCAAAACTCCCTGCCCCCATCCACACGATTTTATCGGATCATGCCAAAAAGCTTGAGAAAAAACGCACCACACGCGACAAAGTGAACCTAGCGATTCAAGCTTTCATTGCTGTTTGGTTGATCATAGGTTTAGCCCTTCACCTAGCCACTGTTGGTTTAATTGGTTTGTCTGTAATTATTTTTGCCACAGCCAGTGCTGGTATTATTGAAGAACACCAGTTAGGTAAAGCATTTGAAGAAGCCCTACCATTCACAGCATTACTTTGCGTATTCTTCTCAATTGTCGCAGTTATTATCGACCAGCATTTATTTACACCTGTGATCGCATGGGTGCTTACCTTTGAAGGTCAGCTGCAACTAGTGATGTTCTTTATTGCCAACGGTATTCTGTCGATGGTCAGCGATAACGTTTTCGTGGGTACTGTGTATATCAATGAAGTGGCTGCTGCGTTACAGGCAGGTCAAATTACCCGTGATCAGTTTGATTTGTTAGCTGTAGCAATTAATACCGGTACCAACCTGCCAAGTGTTGCTACACCAAATGGACAAGCTGCATTCTTATTCTTGCTTACATCAACATTAGCCCCTGTGTTAAGGCTATCTTATGGACGCATGGTATACATGGCGCTACCTTATACCATAGTGTTGACGATTGTTGGCTTGAGCATGACTTTATTCAGCCTTTCAGATATGACTGACTTACTTTATCAATGGGGATTAATCAATCACCACAGCGGTGCGTTACCTGGCTCATTAGGTGGTCATTAAAACGATTATTTAAAACAATTTATTTGCAACAAAAAAGCCCGTTTGATGCGGGCTTTTTTGCTAGAGCTCTTTTTTGCTAAATAAGAGGCATTTAATCAAGTACTTTCGCGTCGTTTGCTTTATTAAGTAAGCTGCGGCTTTGCGTTAAGAAATGTGCAGTTGCATCAGAGAAGTATTCTTTTGCATCAGCAAATGCGGCAATCAATGATGCTTTATCCCCAGCTTTTAGCTTTTCTAGCGTGTCTGCAAAAGTATCTTGGTAGTTGGCAAGCAGTGCTTCTACATCGTCGAATTGCGCTAACATGATGTCAGAGTAAAGCTCTGGCGATTGGGCAAATAAGCGCCCTACCATCATTAACTCTAATTGATAAATGGGTGATGAGCAGCTGCGAAGCTCTGCAAGTGTATGGCTTTGCTTGGCAAGAAACTGGCCATATACAAAGGTTGTTAAGTGGCGCATAACCTGAATGATCTGCATTGCTTCATCGTGTTTTTTAGCATCCATTTCAACTACTTGACAGCCCCAAACTTGTAGTTGTGCCATTAACCCTTTAGCCACTTCATGATCTCGCCCTTCACACACGACGACCGTTTGCTTTACCCAGTGTGAAATATCTGGGCCAAACATGGGGTGTAAGCCAACTACTGGGCCGCTATGAGCCGCCATAAGTGCTTTTAAAGGCTTTTGCTTAACAGAGGTAATATCAACCAGCAAACAGTCATCATCAAGTGTTGGTAATGCTGCGACGATTTGCTCAAGTGCATTAATTGGCACACTGACAAGAACCAATTTTGCCCCTTTTAATATCGTTTCACTTTGTGCTTGCTGTGCTTTATCTAAAATACGCACTTCATAACCTGAACGAGTAAACTGTTGTGCAAACAACTGGCCCATTGCACCTTCACCACCAACAATTACAATAGGTGATAACTGAGGCGCAACACAAGCAAGGCTACCTTGCTGATTCTGATAAGCTTCACGCATCATACGGCGTAGGATGTCCTCAACTAACTCAGGGTTAACCCCTTGTGCGATTGCTTCTTGACGACGTGCCGCGAGTAAATCAGCCTCGCGATCAGGTGCATGTAATGGAGCACCGATTTGTTGCTTAATTGCGCCTATTTTTTCTGTAATCCCATTACGCTTTGCCAGTAATGCCACCAATTGCGCATCACATTCATCTATTCCTGCTCTTAAATCAGCTAGATCATTCACTGTTACCACGTTACCACACCTCAAACCCTTAAAACGTAAATATTTATATACAAAAAAGTAAAGCTTTTAATACAAATTATAGTAACAGGATAACAGCCAAAGCACAAAGCCCTAACGTGCATGTAGCATAGCTCATAAAGGGATAACAGATAATTTAGAAGGGAGTATTTCTCAGGGGAGAGAAATTTTTTTGTGGTATAAAAACCAAAACGGGTTGCAACCTAAGGCTGCAACCCGTTTTATTTTGCGTTGTAAAACAGCGCGTATTAGTTAAGTTTTTCTCTAATACGTGCAGATTTACCAGAACGCTCACGTAGATAGTAAAGTTTCGCACGGCGAACTGCACCGCGACGTTTAACTGAGATACTATCGATAAGAGGGCTGTGCGTTTGGAATACACGCTCAACACCTTCACCGCTCGAGATTTTACGAACTGTGAATGCTGAGTGAAGACCACGATTACGCTTAGCGATTACAACACCTTCAAAGGCCTGTAGACGCTCTTTGTTACCTTCTTTTACACGTACCTGTACAACTACTGTATCACCAGCGCCGAATGCTGGTACGTCTGTTTTAAGCTGCTCTTCTTCAAGCGCTTTAATAATATTTTGGTTTACTTTTGCCATTATATTTCTCACTTTCCTAGGTGTAACTGTCTTCTAGCCACAAGCTTGTTGGTACTCTTGCTGAAATTCAGCAAGGAGTGCCGCTTGCTCCTCAGTCAGAGCTAGGTTATGCAACAAGTCAGGACGACGAAGCCAAGTTCTACCAAGTGATTGCTTTGTGCGCCACTTAGCGATTTCTTGGTGGTTTCCGCTGAGTAATACAGCAGGCACCTGTTTATCATCCAATGTCTCTGGCCGTGTATAGTGAGGACAATCAAGCAAGCCATTCGAAAATGAATCCTGCTCAGCTGACTGGTTATGACCTAACACCCCTGGTACTAATCGTGCTACTGCATCAATTAGCGTCATCGCGGGTAGCTCACCACCACTTAAAATAAAATCACCAATTGACCATTCTTCGTCAACGTATGATTCTATAATTCGCTCATCTATACCTTCATAGCGACCTGCAATTAAAATCAGCTTTTCTGATTGTGCAAGCTCGCTTGCACCTTGCTGATCTAATTTGCGCCCTTGCGGTGACATATAAATTACTTTTGCACCATCACCTGCCGCTTTTTTAGCGTCAAGGATAGCTTGTTTCAATGGTTCAACCATCATTAACATGCCAGGACCGCCCCCGTAAGGACGATCATCCACAGTTCTATGCTTATCAGTAGCATAGTCACGTGGGTTCCAACAGTTAAAGTCGATTAGACCATTTTTAACTGCGCGACCTGTTACCCCTTGGGTGGTAATCGCATCAAACATGTCCGGGAAAAGGCTTATCACCCCTACCCATAGCGAACTCGTTTGTGACATTAAAACCCTGGGTCCCAGTCTACGGTAATTTCTCTTGCATCATGTTTAACTTCTTTAATAACAGAATCTGTTAAGAAAGGAATTAAACGCTCTGCTTGGCCAAATGCATCTTTTTTGTTTGCTTTCACAACCAAAACGTCATTTGACCCTGTCTCCATTAGGTCATCAACAGTGCCTAAGTTATAACCTTTATCAGTTACAACAGACATGCCGATCAGATCTCGCCAATAGAATTCACCTTGCGGTAATTCTGGTAGCTGCGCTGCATCTACTGAGATTTCTGCATTGGTTAAAGCCATTGCTTCGTCTCGGTCGTTTACTTGCGCAACTTTAGCGATAAAGCCTTTGTTGTGGCGACGCCAGTCGACCACTTCTAAGGTCTGCCATTTACCTTGTTGCCCTATCAACCATGGGCTGAAATCGAAGATCCCTTCGGGATCATCAGTAAATGAATGCACCTTAAGCCAGCCCTTTATACCATACGGGGCACCGAGCTTTCCTACTGTAATATACGAGGTGTTCTCTTGACTCATGGTTACTCTTACGCCTATTAAGCCGCTTTACGAGCGTCTTTAACTAACTTAGCTACGCGATCTGAAAGAGATGCGCCTTGACCTACCCAGTGATCAACACGAGATAAATCTAAACGTACTTTTTCTTCCTGACCAGAAGCGATTGGGTTAAAGAAACCTACTTTCTCGATGAAGCGACCGTCACGCGAGAAACGGCTATCCGCAACCACAATTTGATAGAAAGGGCGTTTTTTAGCGCCACCACGTTGCAAACGAATAGTTACCATACCGTCCTCTACATTAGATTGACTGTTTTCATTAATAAGATTTACTCCCCAGTACGGGAAGCTGGGGAATTGTACGAGTTTTTTGCAACATTGCAAGTAAGAACTGCTGCAAAATGTAAGTTTAGTTGATTAAACACTGATCTGGGCTTTAAATCTTACATGCAGCTAACAACTACGCATAAATTATCTACAAAAAAAGGAGCTATATGCTCCTTTTTATACACTTAATAAACAGCACTATTAAAATTTAGGGCCGCCACCCATCATACCTGGTGGTAACATGCCTTTCATGCCGCGCATCATTTTCTTCATGCCACCTTTGCCTTTCATCTTCTTCATCATCTTCTGCATTTGCGTAAATTGCTTAAGCAGTTTATTGATTTCTTGCACCTGAGTGCCAGAACCTGCTGCAATACGTTTTTTACGCGAGCCTTTGATGATTTCCGGGCGAGCACGCTCTTTTGGCGTCATAGAGTTGATGATAGCTTCCATTTGTACGAAAGTTTTATCACCCATCTGGCCTTTTACAGCGTCTGGTAGGTTTTGCATGCCTGGCAGCTTATCTAGCATCGACATCATACCGCCCATGTTCTTCATCTGACGAAGTTGCTCAGCAAAGTCATCTAATGTGAAACCATCACCTTTAAATACTTTTTCGGCAACTTTAGCGGCTTTCTCTTTATCTACTTTCATTTCGACTTCTTCGATTAATGAAAGTACATCACCCATACCTAGGATACGAGAAGCAATACGGTCAGGGTGGAATGGTTCAAGAGCATCAGTGCGCTCACCCACACCCATGAACTTAATTGGCTTACCGGTAATATGACGAATCGATAATGCAGCACCACCACGAGCATCACCATCGGTCTTGGTTAAGATCACACCACTTAAAGGAAGCGCCTCATCAAATGCTTTTGCAGTGTTTGCTGCATCTTGACCTGTCATCGCATCAACAACGAACAAGGTTTCGATTGGGTTAATCGCACTGTGAAGTGCTTTGATCTCATCCATCATGTCGTTATCGACGTGTAAACGACCTGCGGTATCAACTAATACCACATCAATGAATTTCTTCTTCGCGTGCGAAATCGCATTGTTTGCGATATCAACCGGCTTTTGTGAAATGTCACTTGGGAAGAACTCAACCCCCACTTCATCAGCCAGTGTTTCAAGCTGTTTAATTGCTGCCGGACGATAAACGTCAGCACTCACAACTAATACAGATTTCTTTTTACGCTCTTTTAAGAATTTAGCTAGTTTACCAACACTGGTCGTTTTACCAGCACCTTGTAAACCCGCCATCATCACGACCGCTGGCGGCTGTGCATTAAGGCTTAGCTCTTCGTTAGCTTCACCCATGGCTTTTTCAAGTTCTTCACGAACAATCTTTATAAAGACTTGGCCAGGGCTTAAGCTCTTTGTTACTTCAACACCTACAGCGCGTTCTTTAACTTGCTTAACGAACTCACGAACAACAGGTAATGCAACGTCCGCTTCCAAAAATGCCATGCGGACTTCGCGTAATGTATCTTTTATATTGTCTTCAGTTAGGCGTCCGCGGCCACTGATATTTTTTAAGGTTTTACCTAAGCGTTCTTGGAGATTCTCAAACATGTAAAGGTTCCGATAAAACGTGTTGCACCTGCAATGTACATAAATCAAACAAGTTTGGCGACAATACAGGCAATATTAAAATTTAATTCCTAGCAGTATACCGTAAATGGTGGTCGACAATACAGTGTTCAAGTGTGCAGTTTGAGTTTCTTTTTACAAACTCTATGCTTTTGCCTTGCTATAAAATACAATGGCATCAAAGAGACAAGGATTTATCGATATAAATTAAGTGGCCAAAACACGATGATTATTAGTTTAACTATTATTGCTAGTTTGTTTTATGTGTTAGCAACGTCACATGTGCTATCACGCCTTTTTCACAAACAAGGTCCAAGCCAAAAGCTCACAGTCATTCTTAGCACTGTGGCTATCCTTGCTCATATGCTATTACTGGTTAATTCAGTTTTTCGTGCTGACGGCCAAGATTTAAGTATCGTCAACGTTGCCTTATTAACCTGTTGGGTCATTGTGGTGTCGGTGACTGCTGTGTCTCTCAAATTCCCCGCGACTTTATTGTTGCCAGTTGTTTATGGTTTTGCAGCCTTACTGACCCTTGCCAGCTTGTTTATACCGCATCATGTGATTTTGCAATCAATCGATGTTGAGCTTGGTTTAGTTACTCACATATCGTTATCACTGCTAGCCTATTGCGTTTTGATAATCTCAACACTTTATGCAGTCCAGTTCTACTTTATTGATAAGCGCCTCAAACGCAAAGACTTGGCAATTGTACACAGCCACCTCCCTCCTTTAATGGTGGTTGAGCGTCAGCTATATCAATTACTCACGCTGGGTACTATCTTACTGACTTTTGCTCTCCTTTCTGGGTTCATCTTCTTAGAGGGAATGTTTGCCAGTGAGTTTATCCACAAAACGGTTTTATCGTTAATTGCTTGGCTAATTTTCACTGTGGTCACTGTAGGTCATTTACGCCAAGGCTGGCGTGGTAAGCCTGTGGTATTTTCGATCATGATAGCCGCTTTTATCTTGTCACTTGCTTATTTTGGCAGCCGTTTCATCCAAGAAGTGGTTCTAAATAAGTTTTAACTTGACTCAGCAAGCTGTCTCTAGCTTAATATGCACTGATTTATAAAAAAAGGATCCATCCTTGGACGACATATCGACTAGTACCCTGTTTATTATATTGGGATTATTGATACTTATTTCTGCTTATTTTTCTGGTTCTGAAACTGGAATTATGTCAATCAACCGTATTCGCCTGCGTCATCTTGCTAAAGAAGATCATCGTGCAGCGAAGCGCGTCAGCAAACTATTAAGTCGCCCTGACAGACTCATTGGTCTGATCTTAATTGGTAATAACCTTGTAAATATCGCTGCAGCACAGGTTGCAACGATTATTGGTATTCGTTTGTATGGTGATCTCGGTATCGCTATTGCAACCGGCGCGCTAACGCTGGTTGTTTTAATCTTTGCCGAAGTAACGCCAAAAACACTTGCTGCGCTATACCCAGAGAAGGTTGCTTTTCCAAGCTCAATTGTGCTCAAAGGCCTATTGAAAATCCTTTTCCCGTTTGTGGTTATCGTAAACTGGATGACCAACGGCATGTTACGCTTGTTTGGTATTACTACCGCACAAATTGAAGAGCACAGCTTAAGTAAAGAAGAACTAAAAACTGTGGTGAACGAATCAGGTGCACTGTTACCTGCTCGCCACCAAAGCATGCTGACTTCAATTTTAGATTTAGAACAAGTCACTGTTGAAGATATCATGATCCCACGCAACGAAATTGTTGCTATCGATATCAATGACGATTGGAAGCTTATCAGCCGCCAACTTACTCATGCACAGCACACCCGTGTACTGTTGTATCGTGACCAAATTGATGATGCTGTTGGCTTTATTCACTCACGTGATGCACTGCGTCTATTAACGAAAGAGCAGTTTGATAAACCATCACTACTACGCGCGGTACGTGAAATTTACTTTATTCCTGAAGGCACATCACTGAACACGCAACTACTTAAGTTTCAACAATCAAAAGAACGTATTGGCTTAGTTGTCGATGAGTATGGTGATATTCAAGGTCTAGTAACGCTTGAAGATATTCTTGAAGAAGTAGTGGGTGATTTCACTACAACGCAAACGCGTACACCGAGTGAAGAAGTAACAGAGCAAGATGATGGCTCAGTACTTGTTGATGGCGGTGCTAACATTCGTGATTTAAATAAAGAAATGGGTTGGGAGCTACCGATTGATGGCCCGAAAACGCTAAGTGGTTTAATCGTTGAATACTTAGAGGACATCCCAGACTCAAACCTAAGTTTACGTATTGCCGGCTACCCTATTGAAGTTATCGAGATAAAAGAAAATATGGTTAAGTTAGTTAAAGTTATTCCAAGTAAACGTACAGAATAATTTTCTACACCATCTAAACAAAAGGAGTAGCTTGCTACTCCTTTTTTGTTACTTATAGCTGAATTACTTCTGAAGATTCACATTTTATTAGCTATCCCGCACACCCGAACACGAATTCCTCTACTATTATTTTCTTTTGCATATATTGATATAAAAGGGAAAATAATGGACGAAATATCAATCGAGAAAATCTATAACCAAGCTATCGAATTGCTGATGCTTTACGGGCCAAAGTTTATCCTCGCAATACTGGTTTTAATTATAGGTTGGTGGTTAATTGGTAGAATTGCCAATATGGCCGAAAAATCAATGAACAAGGTCAAGTTTGAAGTTGGCCTTACGCACTTTTTAGTCTCCTTTATCTCGGTCATTTTAAAAGTACTGTTGCTGATATCTGTTGCTTCTATGATTGGCATAGAAACCACGTCGTTTATCGCAATGCTAGGTGCTGCAGGCCTTGCGGTCGGCATGGCTCTTCAAGGTAGCCTTGCTAACTTTGCAGGTGGCGTGCTTATTCTATTCTTTAAGCCTTTTAAAGTTGGCGATGTAATCGAAGCGCAAGGCTACATGGGTACAGTTGTTGAGATACAAATTTTTGTCACTGTTTTACTCACTTACGACAATGAAAAGATCATTATCCCAAATGGCACGCTATCAAATGGCTGCGTTAAGAATAAGTTTTCAGAGCCAACACACCGCGTTGCAATCGAATTTGGCATTAGTTATGGAGATAATGTCCATAAAGCCCGTGATGTGCTTATGAGCGTGCTTAATGACTATGATTTAATACTAAAAGATATAGAAGATAAAAAACCATCGGTTCATGTTAGCCAGCACGGTGAAAGCCATATTGGCATGTTGGTATGGGCGTGGGTTGAGTCTGATAACTACTGGCCAGTGTATTTTGGCTTATACGAACGCGTTAAAATTGCCTTTGACGCCGCTGATATCACGATTCCATTCCCGCAAAGGGATGTTCACATTCACCAGTTTCCTGGTAAATAACTAACAAAAAGCCCGCTAATTGATGCGGGCTTTCTATTTATGCATTAACTAAACAAGCGTTCAAACCAGTTTTTGTCTAAATCGGCTTCACACTTTTTAAGTTGTGCGCCATAGCGGCTAGCTCGATGTTTAACTTTATTAGCAACGCTCATTAGCCATTTTTTACTTTTATAAGTGCCTCGCTTATAGCCGCCCCACCCTTCGTGGTAATTTAGGTACTGCGCGTAGGCGTCCCATTTCGATATACCATTTACTTTATGAGTTTTGTAAACGAACCAGGCCATAAAGTCGATAGCATCATCAAAATCATCTCTGTCTGCACCGCTGTTACCTGTTTCACGAATGTAATCTGACCATGTTGGGGTTTTTGCTTGAGAGTAGCCATATGCAGAGCTAGCACGTCCGATTGGAATTACCCATAAGAAGTATTCCATTGGTGGCGCTGCATCATGGCGGAATGAGCTTTCTTGATACATCATGCTCATTAGCACATGTTTTGGCGAACCCCATTTTTCTTGTGCATCACGAGCATCGTAATACCAGTCAGGTTTTTCTTCAAAAATCTTACATATATCATGAGGTTGCTCAGGGGGAGCCGTTGCACAACCAGCCAAAGATGCGGCCAGCGATAAAATAATTATACTTTTTTTCATTTTTTTATGGATCTCGCTGAACTTTTTCTCATCAGGTCAGTCTGAACTTATGAATGCAGCAGTATAGCATTGTTTCATCCCTGAAGAATCTTTGACGCAGCCTCCCTAGGCTGCGTTTTTTTATGCCTTCACAATACTAAGCTTTAGCAAAATAGTCATCTAAAAATGCAGTGAAAGATACACTGTCTGCTGCTTTAACTTCACGCTCTTTAAGTACAGAGTCAGTCGCTTGCTTTGCCAAAAATGCTTGATCATAAAATTGGTAATCAGCATCAAGGTGGCTTTGCTTGTACTGCTGTGCAAGTGCTAAAGCGAAATGACCATTATCTTGGTTCTCTTTTGCCAGCGCACTAACATATTTGCCAGAGAAAGTTTTACTTGGATTGTTCACCCAAGTTGCAAGCTCAGCTATGGTTTCGCTGTAATAACTCACGCCATATGCATTATCCATGTAACGGGCAACCTCAGATAGCTGAGTAAAAATTGTCTCGGCCCAATCAGTTAGACGCACCATCTCCCCCTGCTTGTTGAGCATTAGCTCTGGGTCTCGACCTTCATTGACAACCGCATCAAGGTTAGTAGTGCTTAGTTTTTGCTCTTGCCAATCCATTTCTGGCGAGTCATTCAATAAACAATAGGTTAAGAATACGTCTAAGAAACGAATTTGCTGTAAATCAATACCCGTTTCACTAAACGGGTTAACATCAAGCGCACGTACCTCGATGTATTCTATACCGCCGCGAAGTAATGCATCGGTTGGTGTTTCGCCCGATGCTGCATTGCGCTTAGGACGAATTGGCGAGTAAAACTCGTTTTCGATTTGCAGAATATTTTTATTTAACTGCTTTGGCTCAGCACTCGTGTAGTCATCTATATGACCATAAATATCTGATGGTGTATGAATCGCCTCTTTTAAGCCTGCTACATATTCTTCGAGTGAGTTATACATAACACGTAAAGACGATTGTGCACTGTTAGTGTAACCAAGGTTACCCAAACGCAGCGCTGTGCCTACTTCTAAATAAAGAGTACCTTTACCTAGCTTTTTGAATGGTAAATCAGTTGCGCGCCCTTGTAAGAATGAACTACATAATGCTGGTGATGCACCAAATAAAAAGCTGATCAACCAAAGCTCACGCTTAAAGTTACGAATAAGCCCTAAATAGCCATTCGAAATAGACTCAGCTAATGTACCTTGGTTGCCGTTTAAGCTATACAGGCTTTGCCATAAGCTCTCTGGGAAAGAGATATTAAAATGCACACCGGCAATGGCCTGCATCATGCTGCCATAACGGTTCTTTAAGCCTTCACGGTAAAGTGTTTTCATGCGGCCAATGTTTGAGTCACCAAACTGTGCGAGTACAATGTCATCTTGATGTTCAATAAAGCATGGCATACTAATCGGCCATAACAGCTCATCGTCCATCTGCGATAAGGTGAACTTTTGCAAGTCTTTTAGCTGCGCGAGTGTTTGCTCTGCAGATGTACTAACCGGAGTGATAAATTCTAAAAGTGATTCTGAAAAATCAGTGGTGACATGCTCATTCGTTAAAGCGCTACCTACGCCTTGTGGATGACCTTGCTGTGAGATAACACCACTTGGTTTTATCCTTAATGCTTCTCGCTCGATACCACGTTGAATCCCATTAATTGCGTTAGGAAATTGTGCCGTTAACGCTTCTAGCGTTTTATTTAAATCATGTTTTATCAAAAATGCTTCCTCGAGCCGCGTGGCTGTAATCCTAAGTGTATGGGGGCAAAAAACAATTACTCAAGTCAGAAATATCAGTTTCATTATTTACCCATACACTTGAAGCTCAATCTTGCCATTGTGAGTCACAATATACAATTGCTTTGGTGGCACTTCATTGTTGCTAAAACGGTTAAAAATACAATTTAGGCTTTTTCCTTGAGGATATTAGACCTTTTAACTAATATAAAAGACTGAGGCTAAACATAATAATTCAGGCAAGATATTGTTTTAGATCAAAGGGAAGATGAAATTATTAAAAGTTTCACAGTTAACACTATGTCCCCCCTTCCCTTACATTTTTCTGAGACTATAATCCGCACACCATAAAAAAGTATATTTCGAGGACTCATATGCGTCGTGGGCAAGAAATCGTCAATCAAGAAGTGACATACTCAGATAATCAAGAGCTTGTCTCTACCACAGATTTACGCGGTGTAATCACATACGTAAATAAGGAATTTTGTACTATAGCAGGTTACACCGAAGAAGAGCTTCTCGGAAAAAATCATAATATTGTACGCCACCCTGATATGCCTAAAGCGGCATTTAAAGAGATGTGGGAAAAACTTAAAGAGGGCCACTCTTGGCGTGGCATGGTAAAAAATCGCTGTAAAGATGGTCGCTACTATTGGGTTGATGCGTTCGTTACACCTATATATGAACATGGCCAGTTAGTTGGCTATCAATCAGTGCGTACCAAGCCATCTGAACAATTAAAAACCCGTGCGATGGCCCTTTACACTAAAATTAATGACGGTAAATCAATCGCATCATTTCGTGAGAATATTTCACTTAGACAAATAGTGTCTGCGATTTTATTAATTGCAGGCATTGTTGGTTTAGCTGTGGCCGCCTCATGGATGATTGCTATAGCCGCATGTGTCCTTGTAGCACTACTTTTTGCTTTAAATTATGACGAACTCGTAGTTACGCCAAGACATTTAAAGCAGCAACGTGCAGAGTTTGATTCAGTATCACGTTATGTGTATTCGGGCTCGCACCCATTTAGTATTGCTGCCTATAATCAGCAAATGCTGTTCGCTAAGCTTAGAACTGTATTAGGTCGTGTTAAAGACTCTACTTACTCATTTAAAGACATTGCTACCAACTTAGATAAACAATCGTCACTAACCGAGCAAGGTATTGCTGCACAAGGCCAGCGTTTAAGTGATATTGCTACGGCAATGACACAAATGAGTGCGACTATTGGCGAAATTTCAGCTAATACCCATCACACTGCTGATAAGGTTAAAACCACTTACCAAAGCTGTAACGATATCAAACTGCATATTGAAGATAATAGCAGCATGGTGACTGATCTAGCTAACCAGGTAGAGCAAGCAGCCACTACCGCTAACTCTCTTGCTAGTGAAGCTGACAAAATAGGCCAAGTAATGAGTGAGATTGAAGGCATTGCTGAACAAACAAACTTATTAGCGCTGAATGCAGCAATTGAGGCAGCACGTGCAGGTGAGCATGGCCGTGGTTTTGCGGTTGTAGCAGATGAAGTACGCGCACTTTCTTCACGCACGCAAAATGCGACGGCACAAATTCATAGCTCAATTAAAGAGATCCAAGATACGTTATTTAGCTGGTCTAAAGTGATGCAATCAACTAAAGCGCAAGCAGATAGTTGTGTTGATACGACTGCTCACACTCAAACTGAGCTTGCGAGCATCTTCGCACAAATTGATGAAATATCAGGCCTTGCGACGGAGATTTCGACGGCTGCTGAGGAACAACAAGTTGTCAGCACCGATATACGCGAAAATGTAGAAAGCATTAAAGGACACAGCGAAGAGAACTTAAAGCTTAGCTACAACGTGGCTAAAGATGCAGCGGGGCTTGTTGAAGGCTCACGCAAAGTTAACGATATGCTGTTAACCTTTAAAGTTTAAACTTAAATGATACAAAAAAGCCGCATCATAATTGATGCGGCTTTTGTTTTTAGGGCTAATTAACGACTCGAGAAAACAAGTCCATTCTCATCAGCATCAATATGGATGATGGCACCTGGTTGGTAATCCCCTCCGAGCAGGCGCTGTGCTAATGGGTTTTCAATGGTATGTTGAATAGCACGTTTTAAAGGCCTTGCCCCATACACAGGATCAAAACCACTTTCAGCGATGCGGTCTAAAGCTGCATCCGTAACTTCAAGAATGTAGCCTTTTTCAGTTAATCGCTCACGTAGCTTACTTAACTGAATATCTGCAATTTCCTTAATGTGCTCATTAGCAAGTGGATGGAATACCACGGTTTCGTCGATTCGGTTAATAAACTCAGGGCGGAACTGACTAACTAATACGCCCATCACTTTTTCTTTTAACCCGGCATAATCATTTGAACCTGCTTGCTCTTGGATAATATCTGAACCCAAGTTAGAGGTCATGATGATCACCGTATTTTTAAAATCAACGGTACGGCCCTGACCATCCGTTAATCGCCCATCATCAAGAACTTGCAGTAAGATGTTAAATACATCAGGGTGCGCTTTTTCGACTTCATCCAATAAAATGACGGAATACGGACGACGGCGTACCGCTTCAGTTAAATAGCCACCCTCTTCATAGCCAACATAACCCGGAGGTGCACCGACTAAACGTGCCACCGAATGTTTCTCCATAAACTCCGACATATCAATGCGCACCATGGCATCTTCAGTGTCAAACATGAAGCTGGCTAGTGCTTTGGTCAGCTCAGTTTTACCCACCCCTGTTGGGCCTAAGAATAAGAATGAGCCGATTGGGCGATTTGGATCAGCAAGCCCTGCGCGAGAACGACGAATTGCATTTGCAACAGCTACAACAGCTTCATCTTGACCAATCACTTTGTGGTGTAATTGATCTTCCATTTGCAGTAGCTTTTCACGTTCGCCTTGCAGCATTTTCGATACCGGAATACCTGTCCAACGCGATAAAATCTCAGCGATTTCGTCTTCACCTACTTGGTTTTTAAGCAAGCTCATTTCTTGCATTTCAGCTTGTGAAGCAAGGTCGAGTTTGCGCTCAAGTTCAGGGATACGACCATATTGAAGTTCAGACATACGCTGTAAATCGCTGGCACGACGCGCCACGTCTAAATCAAGGCGTGCCTGCTCAAGTTCTGCTTTGATTACTTGCGTGCCTTGCAGTGAGGCCTTCTCAGCATTCCACACTTCATCTAGTTCGCGGTATTGCGCTTCAAGTTCAGTGATCAGCTCTTGCATTTCGGTGCGGCGCTTTTGACTTGCTTCGTCTTTTTCTTTCGCCAGTGCATTATCTTCCAGTTTTAACTGAATAATACGACGTTCTAGCTTATCTAAAGACTCTGGTTTTGAGTCAATTTGCAAACGAATTGAAGAACCTGCTTCGTCAATTAAATCTATTGCCTTATCTGGTAATTGCCGATCGCTGATATAACGATGCGATAACTGCGCCGCGGCAACAATGGCCGGATCGGTAATATCAACTGAGTGATGCAGCTCATAACGCTCTTTTAAACCACGTAAAATCGCAATGGTGTCTTCAACCGATGGTTCATCAACAAACACCTTTTGGAAACGACGCTCAAGTGCCGCATCTTTTTCAATGTATTGACGATACTCATCAAGAGTTGTAGCACCCACGCAATGTAACTCACCACGGGCAAGTGCAGGCTTTAACATATTACCCGCATCCATTGCACCGTCTGTTTTACCTGCGCCTACCATAGTATGAATTTCATCAATAAAGAGGATGACTTGGCCTTCTTCTTTGGCAAGTTCATTCAATACTGATTTTAAACGTTCTTCAAACTCACCACGGTATTTAGCGCCAGCAACCAAAGCACCTAAGTCGAGCGATAACACTCGCTTGTTTTTTAGGCCTTCAGGTACTTCACCATTGATAATACGTTGTGCAAGGCCCTCAGCGATCGCTGTTTTACCTACACCTGGCTCACCAATTAACACCGGATTATTTTTAGTTCGGCGCTGTAAAACTTGGATAGTACGACGAATTTCGTCATCACGACCAATAACAGGATCAAGCTTACCTTGCTCTGCTCGCTCAGTTAAATCGATGGTGAATTTTTTTAATGCCTGACGAGTTTCTTCAGCATTTGGGTCTTCTACTTTTTGGCCACCACGAATGGCTTCAATTGCAGATTCGATCTTGCTAGAAGTAATATTCAGCGCTTTAAAAATGTCACCTAATGGACCTTTATCATCACACGCGGCAAGAACAAACAACTCACTCGAAATGAATTTATCTTTTCGTTTTTGAGCATATTTATCGCATAAGTTAATTAATGAAATCAGGTTATTTGACAGCTGAACATCGCCACCAATACCTTCAACTTTAAACAGTTTCTCGATTTCTTGGGATAACTTGGTGTTTAACTCATCAGCACTCACACCTGCTTGTGCAAGTAACGCACGCACACTTGAACCATTTTGCTGAAGCAATGAATACATTAAATGCACAGGCTCAATAAATTGATGATCGCGCCCAAGTGCTAATGACTGCGCATCTGAAAGCGCAGATTGAAATTTACTTGTAAATCTATCTAAACGCATAAGGGTTTACCTATTAAAAAATCTAATTGCTTAATTAATGGGTATGCTTAGTGATTTGTTCAAGTAAAAGAAGAAAATTTAATCGCAAAAAAGGCGTATTAATTGCGCCAGATCAAGCTCGCCATACGGCCTGTTTGTCCGTCACGGCGATAAGAGAAAAACTGTGATTTTTCAGTAACAGTACAGTGCTCACCACCATACATTTTGACCACACCTAATTGTGCTAATTGCTGACGTGCTAATAAATAGATATCAGCCATGTATTTTTCATGTTTGGCTGTAAAAGCTTGTTGATGCTCTGGGTTTTGTGAGCAAAAACACTCTCTTACTTCTTGCCCGACTTCAAATTGTAAAGGACCAATAGCTGGGCCTAACCAAGCAATAATATCGCTTGCTGGCGCTTGAAAATGCGAAACCGTGTTTGCCAATATACCTTGCGCTAAACCACGCCAGCCACCATGTACAGCAGCGACTTCATCCCCAGAACTCGAACAAAGTAGTACCGGCAAACAGTCTGCTGTCATTATAGCAAGCGGCTGCTTTACTAAACGGGTGTAGAGCGCATCAGCAGAGCGTAGTTCGCTTAAATCAGACTCTTCATCAATCACGACTACATCGCTGCTATGTGTTTGGTTTAACCACACAGCAGGATTAGGCAGCTGATTTGCAAGTAAGGCACGATTTGCAAGCACGGCTTGCTCATCATCACCAACATGTAAACCCACATTAAAACTATCAAAGGGTGCAACCGAAACACCACCCTGTCGGGTGGTACTCAGCGCGCTAACAGAGTTTGGTGCAGTCCATGCTGGTGTGATCATAACGCTTAAAACTCGATATTTGGGTTTGCTTTAGTATCAGCGCGCAAAGCTTCTGTCATAGCTTCCATATCATCTGGAATTGGCGCTTGCCAAGTCATCAGCTCACCAGTGATTGGGTGCGCAATTGATAGCTTAACAGCATGTAATGCTTGGCGTTTAAAGTCGCGTAGCATTTGAAACAGCTCAGGTGTAGCACCTTTTGGCGGGCGCGGACGACCACCATACAGTTGGTCGCCAACTAATGGGTGGTTTAAATAAGCCATGTGTACACGAATTTGGTGAGTACGGCCTGTTTCTAGGCGTAAACGTAAGCGTGTATGTGCACGGAACTTTTCTGCAACACGATAATGCGTCACAGCTGGTTTGCCCATTTCATGCACGGCCATGTGAGTACGTTTTGTTGCATGGCGACCAATTGGTTTTTCAACCATGCCACCTGCTGTCATTGTGCCATTACAGATTGCTTCGTATTCACGGGTGAAGTTTTCACGCTTTTGTAAAGCAGAAACTAAATGAGTTTGTGCCGGAATTGTTTTCGCCACCACCATTAAACCGGTGGTGTCTTTATCTAGACGATGCACAATACCTGCACGAGGCACATTAATGATGTCAGGATAATGATGTAGCAAAGCATTTAATACCGTGCCATCTGGGTTACCCGCCCCTGGATGTACTACTAATCCCATAGGTTTATTGATCACCAAAATATCATCGTCTTCATAAACGATGTTTAATTTGATATTTTGTGCCTCGTATTCACGAGGGGCTTCGATGGTTGTTTCAACACTCACCGTTTCGCCACCGAGTAGTTTTTCGCGCGGTGTGTTTAATATTTCGCCGTTTACTGTGATTTTATCATCCAAAATCCACGTTTTTATGCGTGAACGAGAATAATCAGGGAACAATTGCGCTAATACTTGGTCTAGACGTTTACCGCCAAGGTCAATTGGAACCTCGGCTTGGAGAGAAATTTGCTCTGACATTAGTAACTTTACCCAATTTACCAGTGCAAGCTGTGCTCGACTGGGTTAGAATCGCTTTAATATAATACGTATAGTTTACTCGGTTTTCCTCACTTGGCCTAGCCGAAGACATCGAAGGTAAGAAATAAAATGATAAATAAAATAGGGAAACGTGCGTTCGCCATAGTTTTTTCAGTATCTGTACTTGGCTTAGGTGCCTGTTCATCAGCACCAGACCAAGAAGATATCCAACGCGTTCCTAATAAATCTGCGCAAGCTTTATATGAAGATGCAAAACAAACATTAGATTCTGGCTTGTATGCTCGTGCAATTGAGCTATTAAGTGCTATTGATTCTCGCTATCCTTTTGGTCCTTTATCAAAACAAGTACAAATGGACTTAGTATTTGCGCATTATCAAGCAGGTAATACTGAGCAAGCACTAGCAACTATCGACCGTTTCATTCGTTTAAACCCAAACCACAAAGATTTAGACTACATGTATTACATGCGTGGCTTGGTAAACATCAAAGCGGATGAAAACGCATTCCAAGAATATTTTGGTGTAGACCGTGCCGACAGAGACGCAAATCGTACTCGTGTCGCATTTACTGATTTATCAACGCTTTTAAAGCGTTTTCCTAACAGTGCCTACGCACCAGAAGCGAAAAAACGTTTAGTATGGCTACTGAATAAAATGGCACGCTACGAGTTAAAAGTTGCTGAATACTACTATGAGCGTGAGGCATACCTTGCTGCAGCAAACCGTGGTAAATATGTGGTTGAGCACTACTCACAAAGCAGCTACCTTGATCAAGCACTAGAGATCATGGAAAAAAGCTACAACAAGCTGGGTTTACCTGAGTTGAGCGAACACGCTAAAGCGACGCGAGAAGCTAACAAGCGTTAAAATAGACTAAAAGCAAAAAAGGCGCCTTAGGCGCCTTTTTTAATGTTTGCGGTTAATTTAAATTTGTATTAAATCGCATCTTCATCTTCTTCAGCGGTACGAATACGTACTACACGCTCAACGTCAGTGACAAAGATTTTACCGTCACCAATTTTACCAGTTTGCGATGTTTTAACGATAACATCGATAGCACGGTCAACATCTTCGTCGCTTAATACGATATCTAGTTTTACCTTAGGTAAAAAGTCCACCATGTACTCAGCACCGCGATAAAGCTCGGTATGTCCTTTTTGACGGCCAAAGCCTTTTACTTCACTTACCGTCATACCTGTGATGCCCACATCTGATAATGCTTCGCGTACATCATCAAGCTTAAATGGTTTAATAATTGCTTCGATTTTTTTCATTTTCGGGTTACTTATTATTTCTCGATTGCCTCGATTTTAGACAATCCCATTGCTGATGGCAAACAAAGCTATGAATTACGGTGATTAAATCAGCAATCATGATATTATTAAACCAAAGTGACTCAAAATAGAGACAACAATGAAATCATTACAACGGGGTTTTACATTATTAGAGCTGATGGTCACGCTTGCTATTGTGGGTATCGTTGCACTGATAGCACTATGGGATAGCTCAGATATGCTTGAAAATGACCGAGCTGAGAGCTACTTATTAGAATTAAAACGTACTTTAAGTTTTGCGAGGGCAAAGGCGACGAGTAGTGACGAATTAGTTATAGTGTGCGCAGGTGATACAAAAGCAATTGAACAAAATAAATATGTATTTTGTTCAAGGGACTGGAGCCAAGGAAGTGTTTTTGTATTTGTAGATAAGAGCCCAAATGGTACTTTTAACCCTGGTAGAGGCGATATCATTTTGCGCGTTATGGAAGAGATACCTGACAACAGCTCACTTCGTTTTTCTGAATCTAGAGTTATAAGATTTGAAACTAGCGGTATGATTAGAACTGACCCAGGCACATTTGTTTATTGCCCTTCAAAGAGTAGCAATGATAACAATAAAGCCTTATCTATTTCAAAATCTGGCACCGCAATGTATGAAGGAAAAACAACAAAAACATGTGATTAGTCCTATCTAATTGACAAACATCGAGCACCTATTACAGTTAAATAAATAGTCGCAATTTTGGAGTCTTCAAGGATGAAGGCACTTACAACTCTGCGCAGCCTCAATGGGACAACGTTAATTGAAAGCCTCGTAGTGCTATCAATTTTATCACTCCTGCTGCATATCGCCTTATTTGAATTTAAGCCACTTCTGGCTACAAACCGTTTAGAAAGCAACATGCAAACGGTGAAAAGAGCACTGCAGTTTACTCGCCTAAAAGCGCAAACAAATGATGCCTATGTCACCTTCTGCGCCTTAAAAAACAACAGATGCAACAAAGCTATATGGCACAAATCGTTAACCGTTTTTGTAGACAAAGGCGAACTAGGTATATTTGAAAGTGGTGATACTAAACTAATGGAAATCGAAGCAATAAGTAAGTTTGACATGCTAACATACCCACGTCATGCAGTTACGTTTAGCCCAGCGGGTATGCCGATGGGATTAGGCAATGGCACTTTTATCTACTGCCCAGAATACATAAAAGCAAGCCTCAAAGGGCTTGCAATTAGGGTCAGCTCGATAGGCCGAGTTAGATTAATTGATACAGATAAATGTCAAACTGATAATTGATAAAGCTTATTTACCCCAACAGGTACTTGAGTCAGCAGAACCTGTTGACGTTTTTAAACCTGTATCAGAAATAGACAATGTTGCACATTCAGAATCTTGTAATGGTGGGCCAGATTTAGGTGTTGCCTTAAATGTAAATGTACCTGCATCATTATCTACCTTAACACTAATGGTATAAAAGTTACTTTCTGTTGTCGTAGAAACACCTAAATCAGCAATAGTGCTTGTATATTCACGGTTATCGACAAAGTATTGCTCTTGTTTATTAGCTGCATCTAATAACGAAGTAATTGCCTCAGTTCGAGCGGTACGTTTTACGTGCTCAAAATAACTAGGAATAGCAATGCTAGCGATGATCCCCAAGATAGCTACAGTAATCATCAGCTCGATTAGCGTAAAACCATTATGACTCTTTGTTCTTATAAAGTTCATATTTTAAAAACCTATATAATTGTTTTTTAGAGGAATTACCTCTATTTCTTCTTATCTTAGATGGCTAACAATAATTATGCAATTAAGGCGAGTATTCAAATAGCGACCACATGCTCTGCCTTAACATGTAAGGCAGAGCAGTCACTTAGTGCTTTATTGGCTATTATCGTTTCGCTCTTGCTTATAAATGAAAGTTTGTTGTGTTTTAAAGCCAAAGCCAATAGGCACTGCATCACTTACAAGTTTAATTTTACCATCTTCGATAACTAAACCTGGACCTTGGATCTCCTGTACTTTCAGTGGATTTTGCTCACCTTTGATACCTGGACCAATGGTTAAAAACTGGCTTTGCTCTTTAACCTTTTCATCTGTGTTGTCATCACAGTAACCATCGCTATTACCATCAACACAACTGTCACCTACACCAAAATAAAGTTGAGGAGTATCTGGCACGTCATTCGAAGTAGTAAATTTCAAGCTATCATAAACTTTTGTACCGTAATGTAAGTGGAAAGCGTATAAACTTCCTGAACCACCAGTTAGTGAACACTGATTCGCTGTTTCTGTAGATGAAGCTGGTGTATAGGTTGTGAAATAAGCGACACCACCGATAACTGTACTTGCTGCAAGGGATTTTTCACCTGCAGAAGCTAAATTGTAATACCAACCGTTATACTCACCTAACTCAATTTCTAAGTCAGTAAATTTATCCACGTCGTCCAGTGCATTTCCAAATGGATCAGAATCCATATTCATCAAGTCTGCTTGTGTAATTGCTACGGGTACATCACTACCAAGGAATGGCTGAGTTACCGTATTGATATCACGGATCATGAATAGTTGATCATTGGTAACAGTGCCCGTTGGTTTAGAGCGGTTACCACTACCTATTAGCACAGCATCAAATGGCGTATCAATTCGTGTAGTTACTGTTTCACCATTAACAGATGTTTCTGATACTTTGCTAAACATAGTTCGTGCAATTAAAGGCTTATAGAAAAAGCGGCGATCTTGGGTTGAAAGTGCGCTACCTAAACTTGCTAATTTAAAATGTGTCCATGGGTTTTCTGAATTTGTGGGGTTGTCAGAAGGCATATCAACACGCCAAACATCACCGCCTGTATCCGTTGCATACAGCCTGTCAATATAACCATCATAGTCAGAATCTAAGATACTAATATCTGACGCAATACTATGCTTACCTAAAAAGCCATTCTCACTCGGCGTTAATGCCCACACTTTTTTGCCCGTTTGCGCGTCAACAATAAAAATACCACGTCCATGAGTATCGTCTGTACGAATAACATTGTCTTTGTTTGTATCATAACCCGCGCCAAAAATAAGCACTGGTCTATCTTTATAACCATCGAGATTCACATAAGTAACAGAAGGTTTAGACCACGTTTGCCCTAATTCTTTAAAGTCGCCTGTACCACCTATAATCGGTTCATCCCACAGTAAACTTGGCGAGTTTGGGTTAGTTATGTCGAGTCCGTAGTAGTAATTTCCACCGCGTCTTAAGCCAAAGAATGCCCATACTCGGTCAGAGCCATTTACTACTCCATCACTATTTTTATCATCAAAGAATACTGAGATTGGCCCGTCAACACCATAAACCTTGGTATCTGCTTGGTTATCACGAAGTGGCTTTATTATTTTATACAAGCTTCTAGGGATAAACGCCCAGCTTTCACTTAGCACATCATTTTTATCTTGAAACATGTGCAAGTAACCGGCATTAGTGCCTATTAAAACTCGGATATCATCATTACCATAATCAATTGTTACAGGTTTTGAATGCAGCGGATCACCAAATATGTCTTTACGTGAATCCGTTGTCGATCCATCTTTGTCTTCATCATAAACATCAAGACCTCTTGACCAATTAATAAGATCTTCAACTTCATCCGCATCAGCTTCAAAATCAACGGCAGCCTTGTCTATAGTCCCGTAATGGAATACAACGCGATAACGGGTAAAGTTAAGCATGCGACCGTTGACATTTGTTAGCACTTTACGCCCCTCATTCGGCACGCTAGAAGAGTTAGACAAATACAGATTTACACCACCTAACTCAACTGAATTACCATCAGCGCTTTCACCGCTCGGTAACCAAAAGGTTTTCGCATCTTTATCGATTAAACCATCTTCATTTAAAGCAGGCTTACCATCTCTATCGATAATTTGGTCACCAGACACTTTTAGCTTTTTCAGATTTCCGCGCCAACGAGCCCCTGTTTTAGGATAAAACATCGCATAATAAATTGATTCGCGGCTGCGTGTTTGGTCAACATTATTACTTGCTATAGATGGCGCCGTGAACGTATCGTTCACTTCTCGAATTTGAGTAATCGTATTTTTAAGGGCTTCAGAAAGTTGCTCTGCAGTGTTCGCATGAAGGTACTTACCGCCCCCTTCAGATGCCGTTTCAGAAAGTAAACGTTTACCATTATCACTCATACCACTACCAAAACCTATGGTATAAACTCGCCCTGTTTCGTGAATATCAGTCGTCGTTGGCCTTAAGTCAACCTCTACATCATCAGTACCATGAATAACTTTTGCAAGCTTGTGTAAGTACACCCCGGCAATTTTATCGCTATCACTTAAATAACTACCAAAATACGACTTGTGTAAAGCACTAATATTAGAGTCTTGTTCATTATCAGAGCCAGCTGATGGGTCACCGTCTGTCATATAGATAATGTTAACTGAGTTATCACAGCGTTTTACTTCTTCAGTATTATCAAACGGTGAAATGTATGAATAGGTATATTCAATGCGAGGCTCGTACCAACAAACTCTTCTCCGCCCCTTACCTGAGCACACCTTAACTGATGTCGTATAAGGCGTTCCTCTTTCTATTGTGGTATCACGTAGTGCGGCATTAACTTTTTCGCCGTAGAAAAGGCTTTGCCCAGTAATGTAAAGATAGGCTTCCCAAAGCGTTTCGGTCAGTGGTGTCCCGCCATCGGCTGGAAGCCCTGCAATTGTGGTCTTTAAGGCTGATATATCTGAACCAATGCCTGCAAGTACATAGCCACCATTGGTGCTGTTAAAACGCATTAAGCCAAAATCAATGTCATCGTTACCATCAACCAGTTTAGTAATAGCATCTTGCGCAACGCCTAAACGGCTATCACTACATAAAATATAACCACCTGAGTAGCCACAACTGTTACCGGAACTAGTCGAAAAAGCCATACTTCCAGAAGTATCAAATACAATTAATACGCGAGGTTTCTCATCGAGATCAACATTATGATTTACATAAAGCTCTATATCTTCTGCTGAACTAGAAAAGCTAACCGCAGCAAAGGCACAAAGAAGTATCCTGTTTACTGTTTTACTAATTTTCATTACTTCTCCCGTCACCTTAATGCTATTAATTTAGCGATTAGCTTTGTTATTGCCGAACTTCTGCTTTGTGATTTTCTGCAGCAGTTGAAAACCTTAACAGTGCGATAAATTACAACACCCTTATGTTTGAGTTGCTGCAATACTTATACAGAACCATAAAAAGGCTAAAAAGCATTTATAAAATTCAAACACACTATAATTATTATAATAAAAAGCTACTACTATTCCACACTTTTCTTATCTAAATTAATAATAAAAAAAATAATTAGAGCATAAAAGAGAAATAAGAAAAAACGACCGGAAAAATAATCCTGAATGGGTTGGTAAAACAGTGAAAATAAAAATAAAAGTAAAAAATAAACAGTAACTTAATAGAGAATAGAAATATTAATTTAATATAGAAAAAACACTGACAATGAGTTCACCCAAGTTAAGCTTATAAAACGGGTGACTGAGAAAATAAATACTCAAAAACTCATAAAACCAGTGTTCAAAAAAGGATGTTATTTAATCTAGTGACTTCTGTCGTTCTTTTCTTTTTTATATATGTAAGTTTGTTGAACTTTAAAACCAAGAGGTTCATCACTCACTAATTTTATCTCTCCATTTTCAATAGTTAAACCGGGTCCATTTACCCCTTTGACTTTAAATGGGCTTTCTTCACCTACGATTTTGGGTCCAACAGTCATAAATTGGCTTATCTTTATTTGCTCAATTTCACCTTCGTAGTCATCACAATAACCATTGCCGTTTGTATCTTTACAGCTGTCAGTTTCGCCAAAAAAGAGTTTTGGGGTGTCTGGTACATCTGTGCCTGTCTTAAACTTCAAGTTATCATATATTTTTGTACCGTAATGAAGGTGAAATGCGTATAGGCTTCCGACACCACTTACAACCTCACATTCATTTACCTTATCTTCTAATGAAGGAGGAGTATAACTTGTAAAATAAGCAACCCCACCAATCACAGTACTAGCTGCCAGAGACTTTTCACCTGCAGACTGAAGGTTGTAATACCAGCCTTTAAACTGGGCTAACTCAACCTCAAGTTTGACAAATTCATCAACCTTATCAAGTACTTTCCCGAAAGGGTCTGAATTAACATTCATTAAATCAGCTTGTGTAATATGATCAGGTGCATTACCGATGAAAGACTGTGTAACAGTGTTTTCATCTCGAATCATAAATAATTGATCGTTAGTTTCTAAAGATGTCGGTTTTGCTCGGTTACCACTACCAATTAACACTGCATCAAAAGGAGTATCTACACGTGCCGTAATTACTTTACCATTAATCTTTGCTTTTGAGACTTTGCTAAACACACTTCGTGCAATAGTTGAGTTATAAAAGAAACGTCTATCTTGGCTCTTACCCTCACCACCTAGGCTCGCAAATTTAAAGTGGGTCCAAGGTTGCTTTGCATCCTTCGGGTTGTCAGATGGCAAGTCAACACGCCAAACATCTCCTCCAGTGTCAGTAGCGTATAACCTGTCAATAAAGCCATCATAATCTGAATCTAACAGACTGATATCTGAGGCAATACTGTGTTTACCCTTGAATCCATTTTCTGATGGCGTTAAAGCCCACACTTTATTACCCGTTTCAGCATCAACGATATAAATGCCCCGCCCTTTAGTATCGTTACTACGATTCGAGTTATCTTTATTTTGGTCATAACCTGCACCAAAAACTAACAGTGGGCGATCTCTATAACCTTTTATGTCAATATACGTTACTGAAGGCTTAGACCAAGTTTGTGCTAACTCTTTAAAGTCTCCCTGCCCACCAACTATTGGCCCTTTCCACATCAATTTAGGTGAATTTGGCTTTGTAATATCCAAGCCATAATACTCAGTTCCACCTCGTCTTAGACCAAAAAACACCCAAACTCTGTCAGCGCCATTTACAACACCATCATTATTTCCATCATCAAAGAAAACCGACATAGACCCATCTATACCGTAAACTTTAACCCCTTCTTTATTATCTCGAAGAGGTTTAATAATTTTATACAAGCTTCGGGGTATAAAGGCCCAGCTTTCCTTGAGTACATCATTTTTATCCTGAAACATATGCAGATAGCCTGCATTGGTCCCAATCAAAATACGTACGTCATCGTTGCCATAATCGATTGTTGTTGGCTTTGAGTGAAGCGGATCTCCAAAGATATTTGGACGGGTATCATCGGTTGAACCATCACTATTTTCATCATCCACATCGCGGCCTCTAGACCAGTCAATAAGATCAAACACTTCATCTGGATCAGACTCAAAATCCTCTGCAGCTTTAAAACGATTTCCGTAATGGATAATGACCCTATAGTCAGTGAATGGAAGCATTCGACCACCAGAGACATTTGTCAAAACCTTCCTGTCTTTATTCGGTATGCTTGATTGTTGAGATAAATATGAATTGACTCCTCCATATTCAACAGCATTGCCGTCAGCTTCACTACTACCGTCTGGCCAAAAGGTGTGAGCATCTTTGTTTATTTGCCCATTTTCATCTAGTGCTAGATTACCTTTAAAATCAACGATAGTATCACCCGATACTTTTAATTTTTTCAGATTGCCGCGCCAGCGTGCGCTGGTACTTGGGTAAAACATTGTGTAGTATAATGAATCTCTACTACGTGTTTGATCAGCGTTATTCGAAGCCACCGAAGGGGACGTAAAAGTTCCAACTTCAGCCCTAAGACCATTAAATGTTTGCTCTAAAGAATCAGCTAATTCTTTTGGGTTTTCTGCTTTGAAGTAGCTTCCCCCCCCTTCATTCGCGGCCTTTTTTAGTAATGCTTCACCTCTTTCTAAAAGCCCATTACCAAAACCTATTGTATTGATAAATACCTTGTCTTTAATCTTCGCCGTTTTTGGAAATATGTCTATGTCCACATCATCTGTGCCATGCATAACTTTAGCAAGGGCTGCTAAGTAGCTGTTTGCATTGTAATCATCAAGGATAGGCGTTGCGGGCTTTCCAAAAAATTGCCGGTGCAACAAATCTATTTCATTATTTCTAGCATCATCAAAGTAAGGGGAACCATCGGTAATAATTAAAACATTCACACTGTTATCACAACGTTCATCTTTTGTGAGTCTAGAGTCAAAAGGAGAAAGATATTTTTTACCAATTTCTGCCGAAGTATCGCGCAACGAAGGATCTATAACGCTTGCAAAATCAACATTTTGCCCAGTTAGGTACATGTATGTTTCCCACAATGTTTCAGTAATAGGCGTGGAACCACCAGCAAACGTATCGCTTATAATTGATTTTAACTTTTTATGCTCTGTGCCAACTTTGGCTCTAAAATACCCGCCTTGATTATGCGCAAACCTCACAAACCCGTAATCAAGGTCTGGGTTATTATTTATTGTTTTTATGATTGTATCTTTTGCTACCTTCATCCGGCTGTCAGGACATGGAAACCAATAACGATCGGTCGGGTGAAAACATTTGTCTCCTGTATTAGCAGATTGCATCATGCTTCCAGATGTATCTAAAATAAATATTACACGACCTTTTTCTGTAAGGTCTTTATCGTAATTAACATACAGCTCTATATCATCGGCATAGCTTTTGCTATCCAAAAATAGAGAGCAAGCGACTGAAAGACAAAGTAATAAATTTAGACTTTTCATAGCGACCTTCTTATCAACCACCCGTATTCAGGCTCGCCATTTCCTGGGCAACCCCTGTTGTAATCGTCAAAGTATGCTTACTTTTAGTGCCATAGGTAATGGTGGTATCAACTTGAACCATGTTGCAGGAGATACCTGCAGTGAAGTTAAATTTACGCGGACAAGGTAAATCAAGAACACCGTTATTTAAATTTGTCATCGTATTGGTTGCGTCGCCAACCTTTCCCATTGCATAGCCACCATCAGGAATTTCTGCCGCTTTCATTAAAAATGCACTGTCGCCACCCGCGGCGGCTTCGTTTGCAATAACTTGCTGAACAGTTCCTATTAATTCATTTTCTGCTGTTTCTCGCTCTTGGGCTGCATTAGTAATTTTAATATCTATGCTACTACTACTCATCAAAGAAACGGCAATACCTGTAACAGCTACCACCATAATCAAAGCAACGATTAACACCACCCCTTGTTGTTTCTTTTGCAAGGTTAAATGCGCCATAAATTTGCTCCAACATTGTTCAAGCGGATAGTGGTCGTAAATAGTGCGCGTCGGTAGTTATCGTCAAATGTAAGAACGCGGCTATTTGCGTCTTCACCCAATGTATAAGTTTGATTTTTTGACTTAAGGTTTGAATCTGGTAAAAGCGATCTCACAAGTAAGAATACTTGCACTGTCAAAATACCACGGCGATTTTCCCAATCAGTGTTAGTCATTTGGCTGATACTTTTATATGTATCAACACGACTGTTATTTGTAGTATCAAGACCAAACACAAAGTGCATATTTTCTACCCCTTCCATAACCGTTTCAGTTGTCATGCCCCCAGAAGGAGTTAAGCGTTTACGTCTAAGTAAAGGAACAGACACTCTTTGATCATTAATGGGGTAGGTTTGCTTTGTTATGTAATAAACATGATGTCGATAGCGCCAAATCGTTGCATTACCATTTACAGCTGCTGCCGCGATTGGGCCGCGCTGAAACTCAGCAAGCTCTTGCTCGGCGATAAAATAGTAATACTTATTATTGGTTTGATTTGGCCTTATCTGTAGCCCTTCTAAAAACTTAATTTGTAAAACATCTGTGTTTTTTTCAACATTAGTAATACAGCCAAGTGCCGTGCTAGTGGTTGTTTGCACTGCATAAACAGAGCGAAAGTTACTGGTTGCAGCTGTATCTGGAAAGCTGCCATTATTAAGGCCTTCTGAACAATCATTGCCAGGATTTCCTAAACTGTTTGTATTTGCATCTGAGAAAGAGTCTTCATAAAACGTGCCCCAAAAACCAATCTGTTCAATATCACGTTGCATGATATTCATAGCCAGTCTGCCAGTTTCTTGTAGCTCACCAATTGTCATCGTGTCACGAGTTGTTGATTTCATGCTTATATAGGTAAACATCACCCCGCCGAGCACCACACCTCCGATGAATAAAGCAACCATCATCTCGACGAGAGTAAATCCATTATGCTTTTTCATATCAAGACCTTAAATAAATATAGCTTTGTAGAACAATCAAACGTCGCTTATCGCCTTTAGAACCACAATCAATTGCAGCTGTATCTTTATTAGCACTAAGTTCTTGACGGCCTTGCCAACTGATCACAACCTCAATATTAAATTCGTTAGCATTGCCTGCAGCAACGGGAGTACTATTAATGCACACAGTTGCATCGTCTAAAGCGCCGGTGTTTTCACGAGCCTGAATTGCACGCACCCACTGTTGTTTATCTAATTCTGCCAATTGCTGAGCACTACATGCTGAGTTATAGCAACTCAAACTCGTGTTTAGAGCTGTATCACTATCGAAAGTGCCATTGTATAACGCAGCAAAGCCAGGTGAGTCATTCGCTCGCATACGCTGGATAATGTCATTACCAAGTGCCACAGCAGCTGCACGCTGCATTGAATCAAAGCTAGCTTGTTTTGCTTTAGCTTGTAAGGCCACGGCACCCAATAAACCAAAACTCAAAATAACAAAAGCAATAAGCACTTCAATAAGCGTAAAGCCGTTCTGCTCAGAATGTTTAATCATGGTGAAGTTCAATGATACTTTTACATACCGTAAGAGTATTACGACACAGATAAATAACAATCTGTATATGGACAAGCGGTCATAATGCGCGATAAACGGCACTTTAACTTTCTTCAGAACCAAGTCGCGAATAATAAAGAAGCTGGGACTTTAGGAGATAAGCTGCTGTATTGAGAATTTTTATTATTTACCCATTACAGCTTTAACATTTTTAAGCTCTCGGCGACTAACTGCCAAAGGCTCCTCAAACTGCTTCATTGTAACTGTATGCCCACCTGAAGATGGGCTATTAAGGCTAACAATATGTTGCTTATTCACAAGTGTATTTCGGTGAATTCTAAGTAGCTGCAGCGGATAGGTTTGCTCTAGTTGCTTTAAACTTTGCTCAACAAGTGCCTCACCTTCAAAAAACACTACTCGGGTATATTTTTGCTCTGCGATACAGCAAACCACATCATCTAAATTGACTCGTCGTATTACACCTGCAAGTTGATAACTAATGTAATTATTTTCAGGGGGGCTTATTTGAGTACGATTTAGTTTACTCAGTTGTGCCATTGCTTTAGCTAATGCCTGCTCAGACACAGGTTTAACTAAATAGCCATCAACAGCGAGCTCAAATGCGGTTAATGCATGTTCTGAATGCGCTGTTAAAAACATGACTGCAGGAGGAAGTGGAAACTGTTTTAGCTCTGCAGCCACCTCAAGGCCAGACTGCTTAGGCATATTAATATCAAGCATCACTAAATCGGGCTGGAGCTGCTTACAAAGCGCTATTGCTTGCTCACCATTATTGGCTTCACCAACAATAGTGCAATCTTCATTAGTAGATAATAAACGTTTGATACGCGCCCTTGCTAAAGGCTCATCATCAGCAATCAATACTTTTATCATGCGCCCCTCTGCTTTGGTATAACCAACTTCACTCTAAAAATTCCCTCACGGATAGTCGTCGTAAGTTGCGCTTTTTGTTGATAGAAAAGCGCCAAACGTTGGCGAATATTATCCAGTGCCATCCCATTTCCTGTTCGTGAGTTATTCACTTCTGCAGCTACAGGATTCGTTATAATAAAGGTATAAGCTTTATCCGACTGATGCATTTCAACAGAAATATTGCCCTGCTCTGCTGGCTCGACGCCATAAAATACCGCATTTTCAATAATTGGCTGTATTGTTAAACACGGAATATCAATGTCTGGCAACTCGCCAGGTAATTGCCAGCTTAATGCTAGGCGTTCGCCATAGCGCCAACGCTCAAGGGCTACATACTGCCTACACAAAGTGATTTCATCAGCAAGCTTTATGGCTTTACCGCTGCGCATTGCGGCCTGCGACAGCGCCGCCAGCGCTAAAATTGCTTGTTCAGCCGCGTCAGCATCGTAATGTGTAAGCTCAGCAGCAGTGTTCAAACTATTAAACAAAAAGTGGGGGCGAATTCTTGCTTGTAAGGCATCAAGCTCAGCCTGCGCTAACGCTTTCGTTTGCTGCTCTTTTTGATTATGAATAAGCAAAAACTGACTAAATAGCGCCGTTACTAAAAATATGATCAGTAAATTGCTGACAATAAAACTCGACCTCGACTCCATAGCGAACACATCTGAAAACACTGACAAAAACAGCCAGCTAAAAACATACGTTAATGCCAGTAACGTGAATATCAGAATGAATAGCTGCTTTGAATGTGACAGCTTTGTAAGTAAGGCTCGGCACACATACAGTAACGACAAGCTTGAAAGAAAGATTAGATGTAAAAAGCAACTAAATATAGCAAGGCGTAACCAAACATCACCTAAGCTCATGGGTGAGAAGGCGAGCAAAATAGCGATGACTTGGCTGACGATCAGTGTGGCAAGGACACCGCGAGATTGAAAAAGAGCCGCAATCAGCAAGCCGTTAGAATTAGGCTGTTTGCTCATGGGCTCCTCTTTTAACTGTTGACTACTATTTGCTTAGATTAGCGTAGCTCAACAGGAACGGCAAATACTATGTTCTCTTCTTCACCAGGATTTTCAACAACTTGATTACCACCCAATTCTTTTAGACGAGCAATTACTTGTTGAACTAAAACTTCTGGTGCAGATGCACCCGCAGTCACACCCACTGTATTGACACTGTTGAACCAATCCGCTTCAACATTACTCGCATCATCAATTAAATAAGCAGTGGTGCCCATTTTGTCAGCAAGTTCACGTAAACGATTTGAGTTAGAGCTATTTTTAGCCCCTACTACAAGCAGCACATCCACTTTATCTGCTAAGTCACGGACTGCATCTTGACGGTTTTGCGTAGCATAACAAATGTCATCTTTACGCGGGCCATCAATTGCCGGAAACTTAGTACGAAGTGCATCAATCACATCTGCCGTATCATCTACAGATAACGTCGTTTGGCTACAGTAAAACAGGTTTTCAGGGTTTTTAACCGTTAGGCCAGCAACATCTTCAGGGGTTTCTACTAAGTAAATACCACCCGCTTCGTTGTCGTACTGCCCCATTGTGCCTTCTACTTCAGGATGACCATGGTGACCAATTAACACGCATTCAGTGCCTTTACGACTTGCGCGTGTTACTTCCATATGTACTTTTGTCACAAGCGGGCAAGTGGCATCGAACACTTTAAGGTCGCGGCGTTTTGCTTCACTACGAACTGCCTGCGATACACCATGCGCACTGAAGATAACAATGCTGTCGTCAGGAACCTGATCTAGCTCTTCAACAAACACAGCACCGCGATTTTTTAAGCCATCAACAACATATCGGTTGTGAACGACTTCATGGCGCACATAAATTGGCTTTTCAAAGATATCCAGTGCACGCTCCACAATGCTAATTGCACGGTCTACACCTGCGCAAAAGCCACGTGGATTTGCTAATAAAATGTCCATTAGCCTGTTACCTCTAAAATATCAACTTCAAAGGTTAATCGCTGCCCTGCAAGAGGGTGGTTGAAGTCAATCGTGACTGAGTCACCTTGGACTTCACGAACAAGACCCGGAAGCTCAGTGCCATCAGGCTGAGTAAAGGCAATGATATTACCTACTTCAGCAGGAGTGTCTGCACCAAACTTGCTGCGATCAACATAATAAATGTTATCTGGATTTGGCTGACCAAATGCATCTTCAGGCTCTAATGCAAATGACTTACTGTCACCAGCCGCTAAACCGAGTAAACACTTTTCAAAGTTTGCTGTCAGGCTACCATCACCCATTCGCAATTTTGCAGGTTTATTATGTACCTTGGTTGAATCGGCTGCTGAGCCATCTTCTAACTTAATTGAGAAATGAAAGATCACTTCAGAGTTTTCACCAATTACAGCTTGGCTCATGCTTGTTGCTCCTTAGGACTTTCGCCTGTGAAGGCATCAAATAAAAGTAATGCGGCACCAATACAAATTGCACAATCGGCAATATTAAAAACAGGAAAGTGCCAGTTTTCGTAATATACATGCAGGAAGTCAATGACATAGCCATAAGCTATGCGGTCGTATAAGTTGCCAATCGCACCGGCTAATACTAACGCATAAGCAGAACATAATACTTTATTAGACGCTGGTAAGCGTTTCAGCCACCACACTAAAAGCACACTGATCGACACTGCAATCAAACTAAAGAACCAACGCTGCCAGCCACCTGAATCACTTAAAAAGCTGAAGGCTGCACCATAATTATGTACATAAGTGAAATTAAAAAACGGCAGAATATCAATCGACTCTTCGTAGGCCATGGTACTAACGACAAGTGATTTTGTCGCATAGTCTACTACCAAAAGTAGTAGACTAAGCCATAACCAAACCAAGCCACTTTTTCCGGCTAGTTTGCTCACAAACAACTCCTATGCGAACTGACGCTGTTCACCATCGCCATCAACATTGCTTACACAACGGCCACAGATCTCAGGGTGAGCAGGATCAGCACCTACATCATCACAGTAATGCCAACAACGCTCACATTTTTCAGCGGTTGTTGCAGCAACTTTAATGTATAAGCCATCAATTTCTGTAGCTTGCGTATCTTCTGGCTGTGCAGTCACAGTTTCAACGGTTACGCCTGACGTTAATAGTACAAAGCGCAGTTCATCACCTAATGCAGCTAATTTCGCGCTTAGCTCTTCACCTGCATAAATGTTTACGTTTGCTTGTAGAGTTGCACCAATAACTTCTTCTTTACGAGCTGCTTCTAGTACACGGTTTACTTCATCACGCACGTTAAGGATTGTTAACCAATCATCGTTGCTGAATTTACCTTGTGAAGAGGCTTGCAAGCCATCGTACCACACTGAAGTGAATACAAATTTGTCACGCTCACCTGGTAATGCTTCCCAGATTTCTTGCGCGGTGAAGCTTAAGATCGGTGCCATCCAACGCGTCATTGCTTCAGCAATATGGTAAAGCGCAGTTTGACATGAACGACGCGCGTGGCTGTCGCTTTTCGCTGTGTATTGACGATCTTTGATTACGTCTAGGTAGAACGAACCAAGCTCACCAGTACAGAAGTTCATTAGCTTTTGCGTTACAAGTAGCATTTGATACTTGTCGTAAGCCGCTAAGATTTCATCTTGAAGTTCAGCTGCACGGCCCACAATCCAACGGTCAAGCTCAACCATGTCTTCAATAGCAACTTGATCAGTTTTTGGATCAAAACCATTTAAGTTCGCAAGTAAGTAACGGCTCGTGTTACGAATACGACGATAACGGTCTGCTGAACGCTTAAAGATTTCATCAGATACAGTCATTTCAGCTGTAAAATCAGTTGATGCAACCCATAAACGTAAGATGTCAGCACCTAGTTTGTTCATCACGTTTTGTGGCGAAATTACGTTGCCTAATGATTTAGACATCTTGCGGCCATTTTCATCAACCGTGAAACCATGTGTTAGCACTTGCTTATATGGCGCATGACCATTAATAGCAACCGATGTCATCATTGACGACATAAACCAACCACGGTGTTGATCAGAACCTTCTAAGTAAAGATCAGCAGGGCCGGTTAAATCTTCACGTGCATCAACCACACATGCGTGAGTAACACCTGAGTCAAACCATACATCTAGCGTATCTTGTACTTTCATGTATTGCTCAGCGTCATCGCCAAGTAAAGTAGCTGGGTCTAAGTCATACCAAGCTTGAATACCTGATTTTTCAACCAATTTCGCAGCTTCTTCGATAAGCTCTTGTGTGTTCGGGTGAAGCGCACCAGTGTCTTTATCAACGAATAATGCAATTGGCACACCCCATGTACGTTGACGTGAAATACACCAATCAGGACGGCCTTCAACCATGTTTGCAATGCGGCTCTCGCCCCACTCAGGTAACCACTCAGTCTTTTTGATTTCGCTTAATGAATCTTGACGAAGGTTAGCTTGGTCCATACTTACGAACCACTGTGGCGTAGCACGGAAGATAATAGGTGTTTTATGACGCCAGCAATGTGGATAGCTGTGCGTAAGCGCATGATGATGCAATAACGCATTGTTCTCAGTTAATACGTCAATAACGCTCGTATTCGCTTTAAATACGTGCTGGCCTGCAAACATTGGTGTGTCAGGTAAGTAAACACCGTTAGCACCAACCGGATTAGCTACTTCTAAACCATAAGCAAGACCTGCCGCGAAATCCTCTTGACCATGACCAGGTGCGGTATGAACAACACCAGTACCAGAATCAGTCGTTACGTGATCAGCAACAATCACAGGCACTGTGAAGTCATAGAATGGGTGAGCAACTTGTAAGTTCTCAAGTGCAGCACCTTTTACATAACCGAGTACGTGGTAATGTTTGAAGCCATAACGGTCCATAGCATCTTTAACTAGCTCAGAACCTAAAATTAGACGTTGCTGTGCACCTTCATCATCAATTTGAACAAGAGCATATTCAAGCTTTTCGTGAACCGCTACTGCACGGTTAGCTGGTAATGTCCAAGGTGTTGTCGTCCAGATCACTGTACTAACTGCACCTGTACCTTCATGGCCTTCAGCAAGTTCAAACGCATTAATTACAGCATCTTGATCAGCAAACTGAAAACGCACATCGATTGCTGGAGACTGTTTATCTTGGTATTCAACTTCCGCTTCAGCAAGTGCTGAACCACAATCTGTACACCAGTGAACAGGCTTAGCACCTTTGTGTAAGTGACCATTTTTAATGATGCGACCAAGTACACGAATTGCATTCGCTTCAAAGTCAAAGTTCATTGTTAAGTAAGGCTTGTCCCAGTCACCAAATACACCAAGACGTTTAAAGTCTGTTTTTTGACCTTCGACTTGTTTTTTTGCGTATGCGCGACATTTTTCACGGAACTCAGCAGCAGACACCTTCACGCCTGGCTTGCCTACTTTCTTTTCAACCATTAATTCAATTGGTAAACCGTGACAGTCCCAACCCGGCACGTAAGGTGCGTCGAAGTCAGACAAAGTTTTTGACTTAACAATAATATCTTTAAGAATTTTGTTTACCGAGTGGCCTAAATGGATATCACCGTTTGCATACGGAGGACCGTCATGCAAAATGAAGGTTTTTTTACCTTTTTTAGCGCTGCGAATTTGACCGTAAAGATCGTCTTCATACCATGTCTTAAGCATCTTTGGTTCACGTTGTGCCAAATTGCCGCGCATTGGAAACGCTGTTTCCGGTAAATTCAAAGTATGTTTGTAGTCGCTCATTAATCCTACTTTCCGTATCGGCTACCTAATTTAAACCAAAACACTGCTTAGCGGCGGTTACATCATCTGCAATCTGCGCCGTCAGTTGTGTTAATGTCTCGAATTTTTTCTCATCGCGAAGCTTTTTAATAAGCTCCACGTGCATAAATTGTCCGTAAATGTCTTGCGCAAAGTCGAAAAGATGGACTTCTAACAATGCGCGTGTTCCATTAAATGTGGGTTTGTTGCCAATATTTGCAACCCCATATAATTCTTTATCACCAACTTTAGCTCGTACCGCAAATACCCCATTTACAGGGCATACTTGGCGTTTTAGTGCTATGTTGGCAGTTCTGAACCCTAATTCACGACCTTTCGCCCAGCCATGAATAACACGTCCAGAAATCGCATAACCATGACCTAACATGGTTTTTGCATCTTCTAATTGCCCTGCAGCAAGCGCATGGCGAATAAGGGTACTACTAACTCTATCATTGAGTCTGCGAAAACTTGCAGTACTTTTCACATCCATGTTCAGCTCAGTGCCCATGGTTTTTAGTAATGCAAAATCACCACGACGACGTTTGCCAAAACAAAAGTCATCACCAACAGTTAATGCCTTAACGCCTAGTTTTTCAACCAGTACTTGGCTGACAAACTGTTCTGCTTCCATGTTGGCAAATTGCTGATTAAAGCTAATGCAAATCACTCGCTCCACGCCTAATTTAGCAAGCAAACTGAGCTTATCACGTAGTCGAGTTAAACGCGCGGGAGCATTATCTTTAGCAAAAAACTCTTGTGGCTGAGGCTCAAATAACATCACGGTACTTGGCAATTGATGCTTTTCTGCGTCTTGCAGCAAGCCTTTAATCACTTCTGCATGACCTAAGTGCACGCCATCAAAATTACCAATGGTCAACACACAGCCATAATGCTGCGCGCGAATATTGTGAATACCTCTAATTAACTCCATGCCACCTTTTTGCCTTTATCAGCGAGCCCAAAACATTGATATCGGGCTTGAAGCGCCGATTATAATCTTTTTTTTAGTTTGATTCAGTAGTTGCAACACTTTTTATCGTATTTAGTCGCACACCTAAAATGAATAAGGCCGCAAAGTAAACAAAAACCGCCAGCACTAATAACCCACTCAACAGCAGCACTTGTTCAGTAAAGTACCATGTTTTCCACGCAAATTGCTGGCCAACATACCACACTGCAGCAGCCATTAATAAACTTGAAAACAAACACTTAAAGGTGAAACCAAGGCTCATCGCAGAAAACTGATAAACGCCTTCTTTACGTAGTTGATGATACAACAAATAGGCATTACAACTGGCCGACATCGCGGTTGCTAACGCTAACCCCAAATAGCCAATAAATGGAGCTAGCATAATGTTAAACACCATATTTAACACCAGTGTTTTAATGCCTATTTTTACCGGAGTTTTAGTATCTTGACGTGAATAAAAACCCGGAGCTAACACCTTGATTAACATAAAGCTAACCAGTCCCACTGAGTAGGCCATCACACCGTAACTTACCGCTTTTACATGATCAATTTCACCGTTTTGAAACGCACCATGATCAAATAAAACCGTAATAATGAGCGGGCTTATCACCATTAAGCCAAACATGGCTGGCAAGCCTAAGAAAATAACAAACCTCACCCCCCAGTCGAGGGTTAGTTGAAAATCTTTTGTGCTATTGGTGCTATGTAACTTAGACAATGCAGGCAATATGACCGTCGCGATACCGATACCGAATAAGCCAAGAGGAAACTCAATTAAACGGTCTGAGTAGTAGAGCCACGCGATAGAGCCGGTCATCAACATCGAGGCGATCATAGTGTCGAGTAACAGGTTTATTTGACTGATAGACACGCCAAACAAGGCTGGTAGCATGAGTTTTCGGACTTTCTTAACGTTTTCATCTTGCCAGCCCCATTTAGGGCGGCTCAACATGCGGGCACGATACAAAAATGGCAACTGGAATAATAACTGTACTAAGCCCCCTACAAACACGCCGATGGCAAGCGCGTATGCCCCCACCGAAAATTTATCGTGTAGAAAAACAGCACACGTGATAATTGATACATTTAACAGCACAGGGGTAAATGCCGCAACAGCAAAACGATTATATACGTTCATAACCGCACCACTTAAGGCAACCAGACTCACAAAAAATAAATAAGGGAAAGTCAGCTTTAACAGTGCACTAGCCAGTACGAACTTTTCTGCATTTTCGCCTCCTTGCCACCAATCGATAAACCAGCCAGTACCAAATAAGGCCGCTATCACAGGAGAGGCAACAACCCCAAACAAAGTAACAATTAATAAAATAGTACCTAGGGTACCGGCTGCTTGAGCTACAAACAGCCTCACTTTATCATCGCCTTGTTGTTCTTTTATCTCAGATAAAACCGGCACAAAAGCTTGAGCAAAGGCACCTTCGGCAAACAAACGTCTTAAAAAGTTAGGAATTCGATTGGCAAATAAAAACACATCCGCAGCAGCACTGGCACCTAGCAGATTTGCCACAACAGCATCTCGTACTAACCCTAAAATACGCGAGATCATCGTCATTGCACTAACAATCATCCCAGAACGAAATAATCCTTTTGCCACCTTAAACCCATTATCAAAAAACTTCTAAGATGGGCGATTATGCCTAAAATATCTTTAAAGCACTAGGCTCGAACCCGACCCTTTGTTACAATGGCGATATTAACTGCTAAAGCGGCAAATTGATGTTCGTTATAAGGAGCAGTTTTTCTTGAGATGTCAAAATTTCGTTGACATTCATGATAAAAACAGGCATATTCCACGGCCTTTAAATTAAGCTTATTTTAAGATTGTTAGGAGCAAACCTTGGCTAACATCAAGTCTGCAAAAAAACGCGCTATTACGAGCGAAAAAAATCGTCAACATAACGCAAGCCGTCGTTCAATGATGCGTACTTACTTCAAAAAAGTAGTTACTGCTATTGAAGCGGGCGACAAAGAAGCTGCACAAGCGGCATTCGCTGTTGCAACACCTATCCTAGACCGTTACGCAACTAAAGGTCTAATCCACAAGAACAAAGCAGCTCGTCATAAGAGCCGTTTAGCAGCTAAAATCAAAGCGCTATAATTTGTTTTTGATGAATATGAAAAAACCGGCTTTTGCCGGTTTTTTTTTATCTGTAATTTAATACCAATCCGCTTAATTAAGTAGTCTATTTTGAGGCAATAAAACCTCGTTGATAAAAAGGCAAAAATTTCGTTATTTAGTTGTTCTAAAAGAGAAATTTTTAACGCAGTTAGCGACAGGTTTAATCCCTCAAAATGATTAAGTATTATTGCGGGTTGGTATAAAAGGCACGTGTTCTATATGCCTCATTAAAGTTGTTAACTAGACAATTTCGAGCTCTGGATAAAACTTTTTCAGCATAGCGGCAATCTTCTTAGGTGTGAAAGGTTTTACTACAAACCCTTTAGCGCCCTTCTCAATCGCTTCTTTAACGTTTTCTACTGTTGAATGGGCTGAAACCATTACTACGTTTGCTTCAGGCGAAATTTCGTTGATTTGCGAGATAATCTCTTTGCCGTCACCATCGGGTAATTCAATATCTAAAAAGATAATATTGAACTCTTTTTCTTTACATGCGCTTAAACACTGCGCGGCCGTAGAAGCCTCACGCACATTATCGATACCTAGGTGCATTAATGTTTGATTTAAAAAACTGCGAACTGTGCCTACGTCGTCCACAATAAGAATTGAAAGCTGCGTATCCATACTATTCCTCTTAAACTATGAAGATAAACACTCATTGCACTGTAGAGTGTAACGCATTTAAGCTATAAGTGATTTGAATTTGACTATTATATCAAAAACTTCGTTATAATCTCATTATAGAGACCTATGTTTAAAAGGCCAGATAAGCTTTATGTCTAATAAAATAAAAAAACAATCTTTGCTTGGTAAAACACCTGCACGAAAAAAACCAACACAAGCAAAGCGCCAAAGACCAGCCCCCCAGCAACAAGCGCGTGCACAAGCTGCGCAGCAAAGCGTTCCTGAAGTCGAACTTAAAAAAAGTAAAACACGGTGGTACGCGCTCGCAGCAGTTGTATTAATTCTGCTAATTACGCCCAAACCTGTGTTAATCACTTATGAAAAGCTAGGTATGGTCTCGCAAAGTGTATTTTGGCCAGGGGTTTTTGGTTATGGTGCAAACTTATTTGATTCAACCCTCAGCCCCCGTGCAGACCTAAGCCGCAACATTATTTACCTGTGCCAGGATAAGCGCAAACCAGATACCTGCCAGAAGTATCGCGTGACAGAGCAAAGTGGCTTTTTTGCTGCCATGAAAAAGCTAATAATGGATTAAAAAATCTAATCCGAAAATTTAAAATTACTTGGTTGAAAGCTGTGTAAAAGATCACCATAATGGCGCTCCTTTTTCAACACAGACACGATCAGATACGACCATGCTAAACGAGCTAGATTGGCTTTTAAACTTAACGTTACTTGCACTAGGACTAGGTGCATTTTTTATTAACCAGCTTACATTACTGCGTTTTGCAGCGATTAGCGCGTGTAGTTTATTATTTTTATCGTTTAGTTTAGATCTGATGTCATCAAGCGTTATCTCAAATATGAGCTTGGTGTTGATCAACACATTTTATTTATTCAAGGTCTACACATTTGGCCAATTGAATATCAATCAAGGTTAATCTTCTCCTAAGATAAATTGATAGAATAGGCTATCCCATCTATCAGCTTTTATGCCCAAGCAGTCCTCTGCTTGGGCTTTTTTTTACTTACAAAATGATTGAACTGAGATACCATTAATGGCGTATATAAATAATTTGGAGGTACCTTATGTCATTAAACGACTTCGACTTATTTCTCTCATCAATGGAAGACGTAAAACCTCTTAAGCATGACACTGTTCAATTTGATTCTACGAAACAGGGCCCTTCTTTAGCGCAACAAGAAAAACGTAAAGCAGCTGAGTGTGATTTAGCAATTGATGAAAACTATTTACGTACTGAATTCGTTGAGCTATTAGATCCTCATGCCATATTGGCATTTAAAAAAGATGGCGTACAAGGCCAAGTATATAAAAATCTGCGCTTAGCTAAATATCAACTCGATGCCACGCTTGATTTGCATGGCCAGCCTCTTCAACGAGCGCGCAGTACGCTTTTTAATTTTATTGATGACTGCCATAAACGAAATATTCGTGTCGTACTAATTCGCCATGGTATTGGTATCAAAAATAAATCACAGCCGGGTATTTTAAAGAGCTATACCAATAAGTGGCTGCAAGAAATTCCAGCGGTTTTAGCCTTTCATAGCGCCCTTAAGCATCATGGTGGTAGCGGTGCGACGTATGTGATGATTAAAAAGTCAGACGAGAAGAAACACGAGAACAGAGAAATCCATTCAAAAAGAAGTTAATAGAATAAGTGATTGAAGTGCAGCATAAAAACATGCTGCACATATTAACTGTGATTGGTTGGTTATGATTGGCTTACTTCAATAGCCTGAGCTGGCTGCTCCGACGCATTCGCTTGATTAAACCATGCTGAAACACCAAGAACGATTACTGACACTACGACTAGACTAAATTTAGCTCCACCTTGATTAGATTTCATAACGCCTCTTTTTTATTGTTGTTTTTTTATTGAGCAACAACAGAATAGCAAAGTTACAGATGTTAACAAGGTGTACATTAAACTAATTTGTAATGTGTCAATAACCTTTTGTTCTATCAACCTGATTTATTAGATTTTTACCTTCAATTAACCTTTTGACATTACCCGCAATTTGCAAAGTCACAGTCTCTAAATCTGACAATGCAGCACAGTGAGGTGTTAAGGTCACCTTTTCATGAGACCAGTAAGCATGCGACTTAGGTAAAGGCTCTTCGCTAAACACATCAAGGGTAGCGCCGCGTAATTGCTCACTATCAAGTGCTTCAAGCAAATCTTCATCGACAACATGCTTGCCTCTGGCAACATTAATAAGCACTGCATGATTTTGCAATTTACTTAGCAGTGATTTGTTAATGATACCCTGAGTGTGTTGGTTAAGTGGCAACAAGCACACGAGATAATCAATTTGACCAAGCATGTCATCTAATCCCTGCTGTGTGTAATAGGTACTTACTTCAGCATCGTGTTTTTCACTATTAGACCAAGCACTCACTCTAAAGCCATTTGCGAGTAAACGCTTAGCACAGGCTTTACCGAGTTCACCATAACCCAAAATACCCACATGTTGATGTGAATACGCTCGCTTTGGCTTCCAAGTACTGCCTGATTGTTTTAAATAATATTCTTTGAGTCTCAGCTTGTGTGCCAACACATGGGTCAACACGTACTCTGCCATATCATTCGCAAGATTATCATCAACAATTCTAACAACGGGGACGTGCGCCGCTATCTTCGTTAAGTCGATGCTATCAACGCCAGCCCCAAATGAAGAAACCGCTTTTAAATTTACCAGCTTAGGCCATAAGTCAGCAGGGGCATTCCAAGCCAGTACAAACTCAACGGCTTGGTAATCAGTGCATTCAGACCAAAGCTGCACGTCAACCTCTGGTAATAACGCTTGTAATCGGGCAATTAATTGGCTGCAATCTCGGCCTGTTACAGCTACAAGTAAAATCATTGTCTTCTCCATTTTGCCTCGTACTCGAAGCGCTCTTTAAAAAGTCACACAACTGCAACCTAACTGTCACAGCGAACTCTTACCCTAACCTCATCGCTGAATGCGTTTATGTTTGAGGTTTGTATGATCAGTGTTGATAAAGTAATAGAAGCAAATTTACCACAGTTAGAAAATTCACCAAAAGTAAAAGGCTTAGTAAAGAAAGGTTTGGGTTATTTATTACACGAGCAAGAGTTTGTTGCCTTTGGTGATGCATACCCACACTTACAAGGACTTGAGTTTGTAGAGCAAGTACTTGATGAGCTAGACTTTGACACGCGCTACAAGCCAAAGCAGATGGAACATATTCCTAGTGAAGGTAATGTCGTTATTGTCGCTAACCACCCTATCGGTTCTCTTGATGCATTAGCGCTAATAAAAGTCTTATCAAGTGTTCGCCCTGACTTAAAAGTCGTTGCAAACCGCATGCTGATGTCAATCACTCCGATGCATTCATTACTTCTTCCCGTTGACAACCTCTCTGGTACAAGCAAAAAGAAAGAGCTTGCTAATATCCAACAGCATTTAAAATCAGACGGTGCGTTATTAATCTTTCCTGCAGGAGAGGTGTCACGCTTAAGTCCAACGGGCATTAAAGACTGTAAATGGAATACTGGCTTTTTACGTATGGCGAAAAAGGCCAACGCACCTATTTTGCCTATTTACATCAAAGCGAAAAACAGCCCGTTATTCTACGGCACCTCAATGATCTACAAACCCTTAGCCAGTTTGTTATTAGTCAAAGAGATGTTTAAACAACGACAAAAATCATTAGAGTTTGAAATTGGCGCGTCCATCCCGCCTGAGTCATATTTAATCGAGAATTTAAAAGACAAAGAAATAGCTCAGCTGATAAGAAAGCAGTTGTATCGACTTATCACAAAAAAACCTCTGCCGTTAAAAACGCAAACCCCTATTGCCAGTCCAGAAGCAACGAAAGACCTAAAAAAAGCCATTGAAGAATGTGAGTTATTAGGTGAAACCTCTGATGGTATGAAAATTTACTTATATCAATACTGTGGTAGCTCACCGATTTTCCGTGAACTGGGGCGACTGCGTGAAATTGCGTTTCGGGCAGTCGGTGAAGGCAGTGGCAAACGCCGAGATATAGATAAATACGACATGGATTATCAACACCTTGTGCTGTGGGATGCTAAGCAACTTGAACTAGTCGGCGCATACCGACTTGCCTGCGCACAAGACATTATAGAAAAACATGGCCGTAAAGGTTTATATACCGATAGCCTATTTAGCTACAGCGATGATATTGCGCCTTATTTTGAAAAGG